>SKZP01000611.1 GCA_007127275.1 Planctomycetota bacterium | reverse complement strand
CTCGCCGGCGAGAACCTCGGCCAACCGCCGACAACCGCCGTATACGAAGACGGCCGCTGGCGCCTCCGGCTTTTCCCTGGCGGCTCGGAATGAGTGTATCCGCGCACTACACCGGTGCGCGGCGAGCGCCGTCGCGCTACAATGGGCGGCACGCCGGATGCCTGCAACGACCCCGCTCCAGCCCGCCGACGACCTGCCATGAGCGCGACCTGCACCGTTTGCGGTAAAACCTTTCCGTTGGAGCCCGGCCAAGCAACGGCGAGCTGCCCGTACTGCTACACCGACTTCCAGGTACGCGGCTCCAAGCTGATCCCGGCAGAGGACGACGACAACCTCGCCCCCGCTCCGCCGGTTGCGTCCGCCGCCACGAAGAAGAAGACGAAAAAGAAACCCGGCCAGGCAGGCGCTCGAGTGAAACCGTCGTCGCCGCGCCAGCTGGTTCCCACCGAGCTCGACTTCGCCGACGACCTCGACGCCGCACCGCAGAAGAAAAAGAAGAAGCGGCCGAGTTCGGGGAGCGGCCGCCCGGCTTCCTCTTCCTCGGGTGCAGGCGCGCGGCGTGGCTCCGCAGGGCGCCACGCCGAGGGGAACCTCGCTCGCTCGGACGGTGGTGCGAAGAAGAAAAAACTGGCCCCCAGCTTCGAAGACGAAATCTCCGCCCTGGCCGCCGAGGAGCCGGGCGCGCAGCGCCGCTTCGCCCGCGTTGTGGTGATTGCCACCGTCGTGCTACTTCTCGGCGGCGGCGTCGCGGCCTACCTGATCCTCAACGACTACTTCGCTCGGCAAAGCGAAAATCCCATGCTCACCCCCCGCGGGGAACACGCCGAGGACGAACCGCCGGCGGGCGCGCACGAGTCCGACGGTACCGGCGGCAGCCCCGCAGCCGCGTCGCCGGAGGCGAGCGAGCGCCCGCTCGGGCCGCGCGTTCCGGTTCGCGAACTGATCAGCGAACTGCACGACGCAATGGAGACCCCCAGCGTCGCCGGGATGAAGCGAGTCATTCATTCCGCCGAGGCAGCCCTCACCGAAGAGCGGCTCGAGCGACGCGAGCGCAACGTGATCCGCCGCATTGGCCAGCATGCCGAGCAAGCCTTGCAAAGCCTGATGGTGATGAAGCAAGGCGAGGTGCACATTGATTCGCTCGAGCGGGCCACCACCCGCCAGCGCCAGGCCTTCGAGTTGTACTTCGCGCAACTGGCGGGGCACCAAGCCGCAAGGCAGCTCTCCAGCCGGATCCAAGACCTCGTCGCGACGCGCTCCCAGGTGGAGGACTTGCAGGAGTCGGTTCGCGAATACCTGCGCATGGTCGCCGCCGGTGAGTGAGTCCACCTGGCACGTGGGCAACAATCTGGCGTGCTACAGACCTACGAGGCTCCCGCCGCACCGTCCCCGCTTCGAAGCGCGAACGGCGTTCGCAGGGGACCGCAGGCTTCTCAAAAAAGCTCCTGCCCTATTCGGTTTGGCACTCGTTAACGGGAGCGGTTATACTGCAGGGTCGTCTCTTCCCTTCTCTTTTGGGTCGCTCTCCCTCTTCGGGTGCCATCATGTCTTTGCGTGCGCTTGTGAGGTTTCCTTCTCGCTCGGTCGTTGTCGGCACCGTTGCAGCGGCGCTGTTGCTGGCAGGGTTCGCTCCGCAGGAGGCGGCGGCGGAGCGCGACGACGACAACCCTGCCTTTCACCGCCTGGCGCTGGACTACCTCTCGTTGATCTCCGAGCGCGAGCCGTTCGAGTCCGGCGCCCACCTCGGTGGCGGCCTCGCGTACAAGAACCGCGTCTACTGGCGGGACTTCACCCTTTCGCAGATGGATTTCAATCTCTCCGCGATGGGCTTTATCCAGTTCGAAGGTTTCCGCCTCGAAGCAATGGCCACCTACGGCCGTGCCTTCAACCAAACGAACTTCGCCGAACCTACGTACTGGGAGGTCTCGCTCAACTACCTGTTTCGACTGGATTACGCGCTGCTTTACGTCGGCGCGCGCCGCCACGGATTCGACGGATTTTCGCTCGACCTGCTCGGCAACGACCCGATCGTCTACGACGAACGCTATGACGACGGCGTCCCCGACGAAATCTACGAAGCCTTCGTCAAGCTAATGATTGCCACCGGGCCCATACAGGGCCAAGGGGCGGTGAATATCATGTATACCGTCGGCATTTATCAGCGCTTCAGCGAGGAAGTCTTCGACGGAACAATGGTCGACTTCGGCTTCACAACGCTCTCCACCAACGCCTGGGTACTCGGCGACGTCCTGAGCCTTTCGGGATATGTTCGCTGGAACCAAGAGTATCTGCAGCCCTGGGGCCGCTTCTCCACCTACGGCTTCACCGCCAAGGTGATCAAGGACGTCAGCAGCCTCGAAGCACCGGGCCGCGGCCCCTTTTACATCGAATTGTGGGCCACCTGGAAAGGGGCGCTGAGCGAGCGCTACGACGACGACCTGATCATCCAAGTCGGCTTCTGGGCGGTTTGGTAGCCCAACGGGCCGAGGCGAGCGCGGGGCATACTGGCGACGTCACGCGTTTCGCCTTGTTGGGCATGCGCGTACACCATGCGCTCGCCTCGCTGGGCGTGCGCCCTGCGCTCGCCGCGAAACGGATTTCTCATGCGCTGCACGTCCGTGCATGCGAAGCACGCGTCTGAAACCAGCATTCGACGGAAGCTCGCCAGCGCACATCTGGCGCGCCTCGGAGGGCACGTGCCCTCCGCTCGCGATTACGGAGGGTAGGTGACGCAATGCGGATCGCGGTAATTGGAACGGGCCTGATTGGCCAGCATATTGTGCAACTGCTCGCCGCGCAGCGAGAGACCGAGGTGGTCGCGATCGACCGTGATACGCAGCGCTTGGCCGCGCTCGCCGAAGTGGAAAACGTTGTAACCCAGGCCGCCGACGCCTTGCAGCCCGGTGCCTTGCAAGCGGCGCTTGGCGAGCGACCGGTCGACGCGGTGATCACGGCGGTGCCCGGCCACCTCGGGTACCGCACGCTCGAAGCCGCCCTGGCGCTCAAAGCGCCCATTGTCGACATTGCCTTTATGCCCGAGGCACCGTGGACGCTCGACGAGCCGGCCAAGGCCGCAGGTGTGCCGGTGGTGCTCGACTGCGGGCTTGCGCCGGGGCTCTCGAATTTGTGCGCCGGCCACGGTGTGGCGCAGCTGCTCGCTGACCAGGGTCTCGGGGACGACGTCGTCGGCGAGCCCGTCCTCGACGGTCACCGCTGCGTACCCACGGCGCCGCAGACGCTCGATGTAGCTGTCGGTCAGGGCGGTCCCGGCCTTCAGCAGTGGCCGACCCGTGGCATCGAAGACCGTCCGAGCCAGGACATCCCCTGGCTCGAG
>SKZP01000495.1 GCA_007127275.1 Planctomycetota bacterium | reverse complement strand
GCGCTCGACGAGCGTGAGCCCAGCCCGTCCGAGGAAGAAACGGAGCAGCGCAAAGCGGCCGACTCCTCGTTGCTCAACCTTGCCGAGGATCTCGGCATTGACCCGGCGAGCGGCGCAGGAGAAACAGCCATGCTCGGCGTGCGCCTCGACGCGGGTGCCCCCCCGGGAGCGTCACGCCGCCACTCCGAGCGGCTGCATGACGACCGTCCGCCACGTCCGGGTTCTGCGAAGCGCCCCGTGACGTCGTCAACGTTGGCCACGGCCTTGCGGACCATTGGGCCGTTCCGCGTGCTCGACGAGATTGGCCGGGGGGAGTTCGGCATTGTCTTTCACGCGCAACACACGCAGACGAACCAGGAAGTGGCTTTGCGCGTGTTGCTCGGCGAGCTTGCCCGCGACACGAACTACCTGCTGCGCCTCGAGCGTCAGGCCGGCACGTTGCGTCGCTTGCAATACCCAGGGATTGCTCATCTCGTCGCCACGGGTCGGGTGGGGGATCTCGTGTACGTGGCGACCCGCTTCGTAAAAGGAAGAACGCTGGATGAGTGGGTGCGCCTCGCGCAGCCGACGCTGCTTGAGCGGCTCGAAATGTTGATCAAGCTCTCCGAAGCGCTCGCCTTCGCGCACGACCACAACGTGCTACACCTGCGGCTTAGCCCGCGCGAAATTCTCGTCGACGACGAGGGCCTGCCCTGGATCACCGACTTCGGTCTGCTGCAGCCCATTGCACTCGACGACGAGGTGCCGCTTACGGGGCTTGGTTCGCTGGAGACGGCCACGCGCCGCCGCCGCATCCGCCGCGCCGGACGTGCCGCGCTGGTGGGACCTGCGGGATACCTTGCGCCGGAGCAGTTGCGCACCGCGGACAATGTGGTTTTGGACGGCCGCGCCGACGAGTTCTCCCTTGCGGTCATTGGATACGAGCTCGTCAGCGGCGTGCATCCGTTCATCACCGGGGCGAACGCGGACATTGTCGAGGTATTGCAATGCGTGCTCGACGAAGATCCGCCTCCGCTGAAGCACCTTGTGAGCGAGTTGCCCGAGGGCCTGGAGAACGTGCTCGCCAAGGGACTCGAGAAGAAGCGCGAGAGCCGCTACGAAAACTGCCTGTTTTTCGCCGCCGACATGCAGCGAGTCATGCAAGGGGAGCCGGTGGAGGCTCCGTCGCCGCACGGCTTTAACAAGCTGCGCCGGTACGTTCGCCGCAATCCGCTCGTTGCCTCGGTGTTGATGGTGATCCTCGCCGTCGGCCTCGCTGCATATGTCGTCTGGGCGCTCGAACACTCGGGCGAAGACGACGAGCATGAGCATCCGCCCGGTGTGCACGCCGTGCATGAGGAGTCACCCGAGGAGCGCGCCAAGCATCCGCTGGAGCGTGCGCTCGCTGCGGGCAATTTGCGAGAAGCGGCGCACTGGATTGCGCAACTACCGCCGGAGCCCGAGCGCACTGCATGGGAGTGGCAGCGACTGGGGCGGTACGAACTCTTGCGCGGACAACACGCTGCCGCATTGGAGGCCGCGCAAACTGCGTCGGAAGTGGCCGGCGACGCCGAGGCACTGCTCACGCTCGGCGACTTGGCCCAACGAGGTGAACTCGTGGCCGTGGCGCGCGAGGCGTATCAGCGTGCCGCCGAGCTTGCCGGCCCGGCAGATCCGAAGCCGGTACTTGCCGAGGCGCGGCTGTTGCGTCGCCAGGCGCGCTACAGCGAAATGCGTTCCCTGCTCGAGCCGGCCCTTGCGCGCATACCGGACGAGCCGGAACTTCGGGCTCACTACGCCCTTGCGCTCGGTCGCACGGGGGCTGCGTCCTCTGCGCTGCGACGCATCCAACGTAGCCTCGAGGAGTTTACGGAGCCGGCGGTGCGCGCCAAATTTTACCGCGAGCGTGCGCTGATCCTGAGCTACCCCGAGGTTGAAGACTACGGTCGCGACTCGTTGCGCCAGGCGGAAGCGGACTTGCTGCTCGCACTGGAAGCGAACCCTGCGCTGACCGAGGCCTTGGCCGCCCTCGAGCAGACGCGGCGTGCGCAAACGCGGATGCGCCTCGAGGAGGCGCCCGCTTTCTCGCTCGGAAGCCCCGAGGAAGCCGTCCAACGGGCACAATGGATGCTCGAGCTCGGCCAAGCGGGAGCAACGCAAGCCGAGTTGGCCACGTTCGTCGACCGCCTCGGCGCAAGTACCCCCGTCGAGCTTGCCTCGCTTTATGGCCTTGCGCTGGCGCACGTGGGGGAGATGCGCCTGGCCCGTCACGTCTTCGACGCGTTAAAGGCACGGCTCAAGCCGCACGGCAGTGCGGAGCTCGACCGCGCCCGCCTCGCCGCTCAACTTCCCGGCCCGGTTGCAGGTGCCGAGGCGCCAGTGCCTCCGGATCAACTTGTCCCGCTCGCCCACGCCGCCCAGCGGTACACGCAACGCCGTCCCGAAGAGCTAGCCGGCTGGCTCTGGCGCGCACGGCTGGCGCTGGCACTCGAGGAAGAAGCGGAGGCGCAGGCAGCGCTGCACCGCGCTCGACACGTAAGCGAGGGGAACGACCCGCGCGTGAATTACCTCGCGGGGCTCGCCGCGTGGCAGGCGAAGCGCGTCCGCGAGGCACGGCGGCGCTTTCAATCCGCGCTCGGCGGCCTTTCCCGGCCGGAGCATGCCGCGGCGAGCGTCGCCGCCGCCGTGCAACTCGGCAAGCTCGACCTAGCGCAAGGCGGTGATGCCGCAAACGCTCTGGAGGAGCTGGCGGCGCTGGCCGAGCGCTTGCCGGATCCGTTGGAGGCGCGACTCGCCCACTGTCGCCTACTAATTGCGCAAGGCACACACGTCGTTGCCGCGGCCCAACTCACGCAGATCCAACGTGCCGTAGAACGCCGAAGCGAACGTACCCGCCGCGGCTCCGAGGTGCAGTGGCTCCTCCACCTCGGCGAGATGTTCCGCACCCTCGGACACTTCCGCCAGGCAAGCGACGCCTACGTCGAGGCGCTTGGCCTCGACCGCTACCAGCGACGCGCAACGCGCGAACTTTTCTTCCTAGCCCAGACGACCGAGCGCATCTCCGTAAGCCACGCACAGTTGCAGCGCTACCGCGACGAAGATCCGCGCTCGCTGCTCTTTGCCGAGTTGGAAGCGCGGCACCTCGCCCGGCAAGACGCCGACGCGGCTCAGCGGCGCTGGCGTAGCCTGGAAGGCACTCCCACGGCAATAACCCGGCTGACGGGCACCCTCGACGAACGGCAAGCCGCCGCGCACGCCCGCTCCGCTTCTCATGCGGCCTCGGAGGCAAGTCTCTGGCGCCGTGTGCTTTCCGCCCCCGGCCGAGATTACCCGCTGTGGCTCGTCTCGCGCAGTGCCTCCGACGCAACGGACCTCGCCGAGGCGCTGCTGCGTCACGGCGACGCCACGGCCGCTCGCGTCCAACTGGATGTCTCCGTCCCGGACAGGCTGCACACGGCCCGTTCTCGGCGCATCCGCGGCCACACGCTGACGCATCTCGGAGAGTTGCCGGCGGCGGAAGAGGAGTGGGCGACGCTGCTGGATGCGTTCGTCGGCTACGACCCCTTGCTGCGCGCCGACGACTTGGCCACGACCGCCCTCGTAAAGCTCGAACTCGGCGACCCGGAAACGGCGGCCGAGCTAGCCGAGGACGCGAACCGCCAAGTCGGCGCCCGCCCGCGCTCCGTCACGGCGTTGCGAGTTTTGGGCCACCTCGCCCACGCCGCCGGAGACATGGAGGAGGCGACGAAGCACTGGCGGCGGGCCGCCGAGCTCGGCGGCGGCGCCGACGGCGCGCGCAGGCCGCAGCCGCCGGATCAGCCCGTCGAGGCACTGGCCGACTACGCCTTGCTCGTGTATCTGAACGCGGCACTTGAGCACGCCGAGGAAAACCCGCAAACCCGCCGTGCCGCCCTCGAGTTGCTTGAGAGCGTCAGCAGTGGCAGGCACCGAGGCCACGGCGGCGGCCACTTGCAGCACCTGCTACTCACGCTCGGCGTCGCCCGCCTGGAAAGTCATCCCGTTCTCGCCCGAGATGCCCTCGCCGCCGCCGCGGATTGGCCGGCCGCGCAAGCCGACGGCGCCCCGCACTCGGCGCACGCACGCCGGGCACATGTGCTGCTCGCACTCGACCGGGACCCCACCCTACTCGGCACATCCGGCTACCAGGCGTCCGGGGGGGCAGCGAGGATCTCGACCGGCGCGTCCCGAGGAGTGCCCGCGGCAACGGCGCAAACGCAACAGGCTGTCCACGCGTGGCACAAGTGGCTCCGCTCGGCCGGCGTTCCCCCGGAAATGCGCCACCCCGACGTACTGCTGGCGAGCTACCAACAACTGGGCGCCGCGGCTGCACGTAGCGCCGCCTCCTTGCCCCCTGCAACGCACGACAAAAGAACTCCTCCCCACGTCGCCGCCCGACTTGAGTCCTGGCAGTCCAATCTCGCAGCCACCGAAAAGGCACACGAACGACTGGCCCTTTTCGCGGCCCTAACGGAGGTCTACGGGCCAAGCCCTGCCGCTGCCGCGGAACGGCTCTCCAATCTCCAGCTCTCGTACGCGCAAGACGACGCTCCCACCGGCGCCGCGACCGCCGTCCGCGTGGCTCGCCTCGGTCAGGCGCTCGCACTCGTACGCGCCGGCAAGCCCGCAACCGCCAAACGCGTGGTGGATCAACTCGAACGCACGTCGTCGACGCCATTCGGCGCAACGCCGGACAACGGCAGCGCCGGCGCTGTCCCTCCGGCCGAACGCGACCCTTCCGCCGCGGGCGGCGACGACCCTCCGACTCGCGAACAGGAGCGGGCAACGACGGATCCGGAGAGCCCGTTGCCATACCACCTTCGCGCCTCCCGCGACCTCGTAGCGGCTTGGGCAGACCTTGAAGCCGGCGAGTCGGCGGCAGCAAGCGCTCGGTTGTCGCGGATTCGTGTCGAGCCGGACAATCCCCTGCACCGCCACGTCGTGAGTTGGCGCCTCGCCGCAGCGGCGCAAAGCGGCGACGAAGCGGCCCTCCAAGAGGTGCTGGTCGAGGTGGCTCGGCAAGGCCGCACTCCGCCGGCCTGGCTTGCCACGCCCTACGCAACGGCCCGACTCGTGCGCACCATGCTGGAGCGGCCAAGCCGTACCGGCTTCGACGTAGACTCGCGAGGCAACAGCGCCAGTGATATGGCCGGCGCGTGGGATCCTGCGGCGAATCACACGGCCGAAACCGCTCCCTGGTTCGCACCCGACTCGGCTCAGCAGCGCGAGCAACGAGTGGACAACGCTCGTCGCATCTTGGATGCCGCGGAGCGCGCCGGCCTCGCTCCGTTACCTGCCGCGCAGCTTTCGGCGCAACTCGCCCTTGTCGCCGGCGAGTGGGACGCCGCGTCGGCGCACGTTGCACGGGCAAGCCGACTCGACCCCGCGAATCCCGTCAATCTCCGCCTAGAGGCACTTCACGCCTACTACGTGGCGAAGCAAGCCGCGCGCCGGGCTGGCTTCTCCGCCCACGCCGTGCGTACACTCACGGAAGACGCCGACGACGCATGGCGTACGTGGCACGACGACACCACCGTCGCGTCGCGGGGACAAGACGGCGCAAGGGAAATCCTCGAAGAGGCGCGTGCACGTGTCGACGACGCCGTGGCAAGACTCGCCAAGGCGGCACCTGCAACGGATGAACCGACGCTTGCCGCGTTGCTTACCTCGAAACGACTGCGCCTCGAGGCTCGCCCCCAGGCGTCGCTGGAAACCCTGCAAGAGGTCGTCGCGGCCCACGGCTCCCATGCCGCGGACGCCCCCTTGCAGCGCGCGGTGTTCGCCGAGGCACTGCGCAGCATTGCCGCATTGCCGGATCAGTTGGCCGCGCGCCGCTGGCTCAATCACCTGCTGGAAGCACACGAGAGCCCTGTCACCGCTGCAGCCGACACACGAAACGTCGGAACACGTGCCGCCACATATGCCGCACGCATTCAACACGCCTCCCACACCGCCGACTGGAACGTCGCCCGAGTTGACCTTGCCGCCTGGCGGCGCCTCGTCGCCCTCTCGTACCCCGACCGGGCCGACATGGATGATGCGAACGCAACCGCCGGCGACCTCCGAACCCGCGCGGCAACACTTGCCGGGCCGGCGCAAGCTTGGGAAAGCTACCTGACGGCGCAACGCCTGCTTCACGCTGGCGGCCGCGAAGGCGTCAGGGGCACTGACGAGTGGACGCGACTCACTCAACACGCGCAACGCGCGTTCGAAGCCGTCAAGGCCGCGCATGAACAGGCGCAGGCGACCACGGAAGAAGGCAGCGACGTCAACCACTCCTCCGCCCAGCAACGTGCCCTCGACGCACGCCTTGTGTGGTGGCGCAACTGGTCCCGTTTCCTTCTGGCTGTCGCGGACCCGGCATCTCCGCCGGACTCCTCGGCACAACAGGACCTCGCCACCGCGGTGGCAGCTTACTGGCGCGAAGACTGGAGCGAGGCGGTGACGTACATGCGCGCGAACTACGCGGCCACCTCGCCACCACGCGACGCCGAGCCCCGCACCCTCACCACTCCCCAAGTTACCGCCGCCGCGCAACTCGTTCTCGTGCTGGAAGCCGCCCTTGCCGACGTTGAACACCGGCACGCCCGTGGGGAAGAGACGGAGGTCGACCGCCGCATGCTGCGCGCATGGCGCGACGAGCGCCAGAAACTGCGCCGGCAGCTCGTCCGTTACACCGACTCGCGCATGGCCACCCCGCAACCCGTTCCCACCGTGCGGCCGTCGCAGCCGCGGCGGACAAGCCCCGCCGCCGTCTGGCGCCTGGCCTTGCTAACCAAGCAGCGCTCCGGGGATACGGACGACGTCGCAAGCCGCCTGTCTCACGCCCTCGCCGAAACGGGTGACGCTGCCCTCCTTCGCGACCTGCTCGCCCACGTGCGTGCCCCGCGGGCGTTGCACGACCTCTACGACCGCTGGATGCCGAGCACGGCACAAGGTTCGCGCCGCCACGGCCATGCCGAGCGCCTCAAGGCCACCTCGCTTGCCCTACAGGCCTACCGCCTAGGCGAGTTCCAACTCGCCCACGCCGCCCTGGACGCCGTTTGGACGACCCTCGACGAGCACGAGCGTCGCCTGCTAACCCCGCTGCGCAACACCCTGGCGCGTCTAACGAGCTGACAGGAACCTCCCTCCGAACGCAGACCCGGGTACGTAGGGCGGGCCGCACCCGCGCACTCCGCCCCGCAAGCGGAGTGCTGCGTTCGGCGAACGCTGAGTCTTGCGGCCCACATTGTGCCGGTTGCACCCTCACGTGCTCAGCTCCAGAACCCTTGCAACTCGGCGACCGCCGCGGCGAGGTCCTGCGGCAGTGGCGCGACGAGTTGCAACGGTCGTGGCTCGAACGGGTGATCCAGAATCAGTTCCGCGGAATGCAGGGCGACTCGGTCGAGGAGCACCTCGGGATCCGTAGGAAAACCGAGCGGTCGTTGGATCGGCTTCGCGCGAGTCCCGGTGGCGAGGAAGGCCTCTTCGGTGTCGTCGTGCCACGGGTCGGGGCCCTCGGCGGGGACCATGGTGCGGCGAGCGCGCCACTGTGGATTCGGTGCGCTCAGCTGCGGCAGCGACTCGCGCACCTCGAACAGCTCCGCCATCGGCGGCGTTTGCGCCGGTTCCGCACGCCTTGCGACGGTGCTTGCGGCGATGTCTCTCTCGCCCGCCTCCCGCGCCTCCCTGCGCGTCAGCGTGCGGCGCACACCGTAAAGCGGATCCCCGACAAGCGGGTGGCCGAGAGCCTCGAAGTGCACACGAATCTGATGCTGCCGGCCGGTGATCAGTTGCACCTCCACAAGGTCGAACCCGGGCAGCCGCTGCGCGACGCGGTAGACCGACTGCGCCGGCTGACCATGCTCGAGGTCAATGCCGCGAGAGAGGGTGATCTCGTGCTCAGGTCGCGGCCCTAGAGGCATGTCAATCAGCGCCGCCGGCTCGGCGAGATGCCCCTCGACGAGCGCGACGTAGCGCTTCACGGTGTCGCGCCGCATGATGGCTTTGGTGACGAGCCCCTTGGCGCGCTTCGACTTGGTGCACAGCAATACGCCGGTGGTTTCCGCGTCGAGGCGGTGGCCGAGCATGGGCACGACGTCTTTGCGCGGGTCCTCGGTGTTGCGGTACATCCGGTGCAGGATATTGATCACGGAGGTAAAGCGGCGCTCGCCGACAGGATGCACGAGCAGGTTGGGAGGCTTGTCCACACCGATGAACCAGGCATCCTCGTAAAGGAGCGGCAACTCAATCTCCTCCAGCGCCGAAAGGTCCTCCTTCGGCGGCGGCACCTCTACGGTGACAAGGTCGCCGAAGCGCACACGGCGGTTGCCCGTCGGTACGACCGAGCCGTTCTTGCACACCACGCCGGCCTTGATCCGCTCCTGAATCTGGGTGCGGGAGCGCCAGGGGATGTGCTCGGCGAGGTAGCGGTCCACGCGCCAGCCGTCGTAGGCCTCGTAGACCTTGAGCTCAATGCGCTCGGGGACCTTGCTCAGGTCCGCCGGCAGTTTGTCCCCTTTGCGAAAGCGCCGCAGCGACATCCCGTCCTCCCGAGGGCTCGCTTTTCCTTGCGCGTTGTCGCGACGAGTCACGTCGAGACTCGCAGCCGACCAGGGGGAGGCAACGGGTACTCTCCGCGTGCTTGCGAGTCGTACCTTCGCATGCACACCCCCGGAGAAGGGCACACCTATCACAGGCGCCTCTTTGCGACCTGGCGGAATTGTCGCGGTCAAGCCCACAAGTTTCGCCGCGGGTCGAAGCGCCCCTACCGGGTGCGAACCCTCGGGCGACACCCGTGGGCTTTGGATGAACACCCCCGCACCCGCCGCGTGCTTTTCAGATGAGCGGCGGGTGGTCTCCGCACTGCGTACCGGCGCGAGGCGTGGCATACTATCAAAGCCCGGGCTCGCTCGGGGGAGCGAATCCGTGCGCATCAAGGCCCATTTTTCGCTGGTTGATCGAACCGGATGGGCTAGCGTGCGTTTTGGATAGACACGAGCCCCGCAGGGCGAGAGCCAGCCGTCGCCAGTCCGCTGCCTTGGAAGTCGAATACCATGTTCGGATCCCGCAAGAAGGACAAGAAACAGCCGTTGTTTCAACTTCCGCCCCCGGGCCAGCGCGGTAGCGAAGCGTCGAGCGAACCCTCCGAGCCGCACGTCCCTGGCGACGAAGAGCGGGCGCGCGCCGGTGCCACCCCGTCGGAAGGCTTGCAGGCCCCCTCGACGCACAGCGCATCCCGCACGTCCAAACACCGGGCCCGCGGCGCGCCGGGGGGGAACCCCTTCGGCCACCTCGTCGAAGGACGGCAAGGCAACCTCCTGGGGATGAGTAGCCGAACACAGCGCACGTTTTTCATCATGATCGTCACGTGCTCCATTTTGATTGTCGTTGTGCTGACCAACGTCTTCGGCGTGTGGCACGGCGCGCAACGCAGCATGGACGAATACCGCGAGGCGCAACGCGAGAACGACGAACTTCAGCAGCAGCGGCAAGAGGTGCAAGAGAGATATCAAGGGGCGGACAACGGTCTTGACGAGACCGCCGCGGCAAACGGCGACGACGCCGCGAGCCCTGACGAGCAGCCCATTCGCAACGGCGGCGCTGGCGGTGAGGAAGCGTCCGGGCCGACCGTGGAGGAGGCGGCCGAGGCCCTCGCCGAGCAGATCGGCGCGGCCCTCGAGGGAGAGTCGGAGGCGCGCCTCGTGGTGTTTCCGCCGGTGACCGACGGGCGCGTTCTGGATGTCACCGCCATCTTGCTCGACGAGTTGGAGATGGAGCTTGCTTTGGCCATTGCCGGCCGCGGGCGCTTGATATCCGCCGAGCGCCTTGCCCGCATGCACGAAGAATTGGGCTACGCGCGTGCGGATCTTGCTTCGCAAGAGGTGCGTTTGCTGATTGCCGAGCGACTCGAAGCCACGCATCTCGCGCAGGGAGAGCTTACGCCGCGCCGGGACGGCACGCACCGCTGGCGGATCATGGTAACGGATCTTGCCGACGACATGATCGTCGGCGGCGGTCGCTTCGACCTGGCTTTGCCTCCAACGGCCGCGGACGAAGACGTCGAGCCCGACGAACCGACGCCTGCCGACCCCGCCGAGGCCGAGCCGCAAACGCAGCCCGAGGTCCGCGACGTCGACGACGACACCGGCGAAGAGGAGCCCGCCGCCGGACGGCCCGCCGAGCCGGATCACACCGACCGCGTGCGCTTCGAGGAGATCAGTCAGCACTACGAACGCCCCTTGCCCATGCGCAGCGCCATGCGGGAGCGGATTGGCAACACCCTCGAGGATGTCTTTCAGTACCCGCACGCCGAGTGGCATAGCTACTTGTTGCGCGAGGTGCCGTCGCTCGACCCGGAGATGGTCAAGGAACGCGCGGTCGGCATGTACGACACGACCCCCGACTGGTTCGACGCACGCCCCCACCAGGAAGGTCTCCTCGACGCCCTCGGTCACGCCTATACCGTCGAGGGCACCGTCTGGAGCGTCCGCGAGGTGCGCACCTCGGAATTGGGCCTCGAGGACGAGCCGCTTGTCGACGGGGAGCCTCAGCGACTCGTCTGGCGCGGCCTCGTCGTATTTCGGTACACGCGCTATCTGCACGAGCGCCCCTTCCGGCGCCCCGAATATGCTGCGGTGCTCTTCACCGCCACCGACGTGCCGGATTGGCTACGACAGTACCGCGTGATGGACGAAACGAAAAAGCCGCTGCGCGTGCGGCTCACCGGTTTGCTGATGCACCTGCGCCCCGACCGGGAACACGAAAGCGGCCTCGTCTCCGACGAACTCTCCACCGACCGGCAGCGCCGCCCACCGTATTATCCGCAGGTGGTGGCCAGTTCGATCGAGCGGCTCCCCGCCAAAGAGCCGGAGGTCGACCGCGAACTCTTGGATATGGTCGACGACGGCATTGCGAGCGAGCGGCGCATCCCCCCCAAGGTCGCGCAACAAAACTTGCTCTACCGGCTCCAATGGCTCGACGAGGAACGCTTGCAGAGCGAGTTCTACGACCGCGCCGTGGAGGTCCCCTCGCCGGACGACGTTGAGCACGGCCGGCTCGGCTACCACGACTTGAAGAAGCAGCCAGCCACCTACCGACAAGAGCCCGTCGTCGTACGCATGCGCGGCCAGGTGGCGCAGATCGGCGAGGATGTGCGCAACCCGGTGCTGCCGTATAAGCTGCGGCCGAACCCCTACGGCATCCGCGAGCAATGGATCGGCGCCATGACGATCCTTGACGAACGCGGCGCCCAGCAAAACGTGCTTTACGACGCGTTGAAGATCAAGCTGTGGGATCCGCACGAAGAAGAGTACTACCTCTACGAAGGCCCCGAGGCGGAGCGTCCCAGCGGTGGCTCGCAGCCGCCCGCGCCGTTCAGTCGCGGCGACGAGGTCGAGATCACCGGCTACTTCCTGTGGGTCTTTCGCTACGACGCCAAGTCCGGCGACGTGCGCGAAGTACCCCGCTTGGTCGTCCACACCGTCCGGCAATTGCCGCCGAACAAATCGCCGACAGACACATTGACAACGGTGTTTCTCATCTTTATGGGAGTTTCGTTGGTCGTGATCTTCGTGCTCTTCCGGCGCGAGTCGCGCAGCGCCTCCTCGTACCGCACCGCCCTGGCGAAGCGGCAACTCGAAAAAAGCGGCGGCTTGAAGCCACGCGCCAATACCATGGCCGCGCAACGCCTGAAGCAAAAGCTTGAGCAGAAAGGCAGCGAGGTACCCGGTGCACCCCCGCCCCCGCCGGGGCAGCCGTAGCGTCGCCGCGCGTGACATCGCGAGTAGGAGATAAGGCGAGCGCAGGGCGCCAGTCTTGCGAGGCGAAGTGCGGAATCACGTGAGATCGCCTCGCAGGGCTTGCGACCTGCGCTCGCCTTGATTCAGCATCTCGGCAGCAACGGTTCGAGAAGTAAGGAAGCGTCATGTCGTCGTACCAGTTGGCTTTCTTCGGGGTGGCCGCGTTGCTCTCGGTCGCAACGCTACTCGGCTGCGGCGGAAGCTTGTCGACCGAGCCGAGCAAGATCGAGGCAGACCACGCACGAGCGAAGCCGGCGGCCGAGCCTGCCGAGGTTCTTGCACTTAACCGTGCGCGGCTCGAATTTGCCGTGGCGCTTTACCGCGAACTCGCGGCCGCGCATCCCGAGACCGCGAATGTCATCACCTCGCCGGTTTCCGCCGCGCATGTGCTCTCCGCGCTCTACGGCGGCGCCCGAGGCGAGACGGCGAGCCAGTTCGAAACGGCGTTGCACTTGCCGGACGAGTTGCGCGGAGGGGACCTGCATCCGGTGGCGAACACCGCCGATGCGTCGCTTGCCGAGGCCGTGCAGCG
>SKZP01000295.1 GCA_007127275.1 Planctomycetota bacterium | reverse complement strand
CACCGCCGAGACGCGGAGGGGCCGACGGCCATGGACCTGGCATCAATGATACCGCCGGATTGGCGCGAAGTGCTCGCCGAAGAGGTCGCCGCGCCGAGTTTTCGGCAGCTTGAAACGTTTGTTGCGGGGGAGTACGAGTCGACGACGTGTTATCCGCCGCGTGAGCGGATTTTTCATGCGCTCGTGCAAACGCCGTTCGAGGCGGTACGCGTGCTGCTGCTCGGGCAGGATCCCTACCACGGCGAGGGGCAGGCGCACGGACTTTGCTTCTCTGTGCCACGGGGTGTCGAGCCGCCGCCTTCGTTGCGCAACATCTTTCGCGAGTTGCATGCCGACCTTGGCTGCGCCGTCCCCGCGCACGGCGAGTTGACGGCGTGGTCGCAGCGCGGAGTTTTGTTGCTGAACACGGTGCTGACGGTGCGCGCCGGGGAGCCGGCCTCCCACGCGAAGCGCGGCTGGGAGGAATTCACCGACGGGATTATACGCAAGCTCTCGGCCCGCAAGCGTCCGGTCGTGTTTCTGCTCTGGGGGTCTCACGCCCGCAAGAAGGCGAAGCAGATCGACGCCTCGCGCCACGCCGTCCTCGAAGCCGGCCATCCCTCCCCACTGTCTCAGCAGTACTTCTTTGGCAGCCGCCCCTTCAGCGGCGCAAACCAAGCACTCGAGGCACGCGGCGAGCCGCCTCTCGACTGGTGCCTCGACGCTGATGCCGGATGAACTACGGAGCTGTCAGGAAATTGCTTCCGAAGTTGAGCTACTACACTGGGCTCTGCTTCGTTGTCGTCCGTCGCACGGCTCGACTTACTTCGGCGTCTCGAGAGTCAACGCGGATCGGCAGCATACGCCGCTGGAGCCACACGGCACCATTGACGGCACCGTCAAAGTGCCACCGCGCGAGCGGCGTCGCGGAGCATGCGGTTTCGCTGCGACCATCATGCGTTACGCCGGCTGCGCATGGCCCGTTTACAGCGTCGGTTTCAGGTGATATCCCGAATCGTTGACCGTACCGCCGCGGCGTGTTGCCAATCCGTAACGCAAGGTACGACACCACGTTGACGCAAGGAGTCGCGTCATGTTGCTGATGACAGGAAAAGGGGCCGCCGGCATAGCGGGTGGGGGCGGCGCAATCTTGGGTGTTGTGGCCGGCATTGCCTCCCTCTTTTCGGGAGGCGATGAAGAGTCGACCAACGACAACGCCGCCGAAAACGGCCAACACGTCGAGCAGAGCAACGACGAAGTCAACGGCGACGACCGTGAAAGCTCGTATGATACCGTCGGTTCCGAGCTCGACGACGTGATCAACGGCAACGACGAGAGCGAGACCGGGAACGACAGCGATGCGGAGCGACCCGTCGACGTCGTCCTCGCCCCGAAGCATGACGCAGAAGACTTGCTGCGGGCCGTGCAGGTGCTGAGCGAGCTGGAACGGTTGACACGTGAGCAGCGCGAGGCCGTCTTCGCCGGCGACACTGCCGATGTGGAGCTGTTCGACTCGTCGACGTGGAGAATTTACCTGCGCCAACTCGAGGAGCTTGCCGAGCGGGGGCGGCTGCGCGAAGGGGCGAACCGTACCGATCTCGGCAGGTTGAACCTGACCCGCAACGAGCAGGGTGAGTGGCGCATTGTCTTGCGTGGGCGTTGAGGAGTTCGCAGCATGAACGTGTTGATCGTCGGCGGCGGCGGCCGAGAGCATGCCCTCGCGTACAAGGTCGCCTCCTCCCCGGTCGTTGAGCGGCTGCTCGTGGCGCCGGGCAATCCCGGGTGTGCCTCGCTCGAGCGCACACAGGTGTTTCCCCAGATCAAAGCGGACGACCTTGCCGGGCTTCTCGAGCTCGCCCGAAACGAGCGAGTCGACCTCGTCGTCGTCGGGCCGGAGGCGCCGCTGGTGGCGGGGCTTGCCGAGCGGTTGCACGACGCGGGCATTGCGGTGTTCGGCCCGGATGCGCGCGGCGCAATGCTCGAAGGCAGCAAGATCTGGGCGAAGGAGTTGATGCGCAAGCATGCCATCCCCACCGCCGAGAGCCGCACCTTCGAGGATTATGAGCGCGCCGTGCAATACCTCGACCATGTGCCCCTGCCGGTGGTCATCAAGGCCGACGGGCTTGCCGCGGGCAAAGGCGTCACCGTGGCGCGCGAACGAGATCAGGCCATTGCGGTGCTGCGGCGCATAATGCTCGACAAGGCGTTCGGCGAGGCCGGCCGGCGCGTACTCATCGAGGATTTCCTGAGTGGACCGGAGGTGAGCGTCCTCGCCATCTGCGACGGCAAGACCCTGCTGCCGCTGCCGAGCGCGCAGGATCACAAAGCCGTGTACGACGACGACCGGGGCCCGAACACCGGCGGCATGGGCGCCTACTGCCCCGCCCCGGTCTACACGCCCGCGTTGGCCCGCGACGTCGACGAAAAGATTCTCGTGCCCATTGTGCATGCGTTGCACCGCGAGCAGATTGATTACCGCGGCGTCATCTACGCGGGGCTGATGCTAACGAAGAACGGCCCACGGGTGCTCGAGTTCAACGTGCGCTTCGGGGATCCGGAGTTGCAGGCGCTTGTGCCTCGGTTGCCGGGTGATTGGGTGCCGCTGTTGCACGCCGCCGCGGAAGGGCGGCTGGAGACCTTCGACTCGGGCGCCCTGGTCGAAGATCAGCGTCCCAGCGTGTGCGTCGTACTCACCTCCGGCGGCTACCCCGGCGACTACCGCACCGGCTACGAGATCACCGGCCTCGACGACGTTGCGGCGACGATGCCCGACGTATTGCTGTTCCACGCCGGCACCGCGCGCGACGAAGCCGGCAAGCTCGTCACCGCCGGCGGCCGGGTGCTCAATGTAATCGCCCAGGGCAACGATTTTGCCGCCGCCCGCGCCCGCGCCTACGAAGCGGTAGAAAAGATCCACTTCACCGACCGCCATGTGCGCACCGACATCGGCCGCAAAGCACTCGACCTTTCGGCGTAACCGGCAGCCCCCAGGCAATGTCGCGGCAAGACCACGGGCTGCGCCCGTGGGGCGAAACCGCAGGATGCCGACAGCCTGAATGCCGTTACGTTTTCAGCTCTGCGGCGAATGCAGGGCGCCAGCGCCACGAGGGATCCGGGTCGTTACGCGGTGAGTTTCGGCAGCTTGCGGTCGTCGAGCACGTCGGACTCCGCGACGGGAATCTGCTCAATGAGCTTCTCGACGATCTTGTCGGAGTTGATGCCCTCTGCCTCGGCGGAGAAGTTGCAGAGCACCCGGTGGCGCAGCACCGGCTTGGCGACGGCCCGCACGTCCTCGGTGCTGACGTAGTAGCGGCCGCGCAGCACCGCGCGCGCCTTGGCGCCGAGAATCAGGTATTG
>SKZP01000313.1 GCA_007127275.1 Planctomycetota bacterium | reverse complement strand
TACCGGTGCGAGGAGTTCCGGGGGGCGAGTGGCGACCACATGATACGCCTCATAGCCGGCAACGGTGACGCGCGAGGCCTTCTCGAAGCCGATATCCGCGAAGAGGCGGTGCGAGGCCTTGTTTTCGAGGCGCACGTACCCGTGAATGTACATCAGGCTCGGCCGCGTGCGATACTCCTCGGCAAAGGCGAGTCGCAGCAGCGGGTCGCCATATCGTTTGCCTCGGTGCTTCGTAGCAACCCCGACGCTGACCACGAGCTCGTCATCCGCTGCCGACTCCTCCCTCGGCTCGAAGCGAACATAGCCGACCCGCTCGTTCGCGGCGTCGATGCCGAGCCAGATCGACGCGCGCGGATCGTTCATGCGCGCGTCGAACCAGCGGACGTGATCTTCCCAGGCGATCGGCTCGGGCGAAAACGAGTTGCTCCGCATCTCGGGATCGTTGGCGCACACCCACAGCCACTCGCAGTCCGCGGCGACGGCGGGGCGGATCGAGAGGGTCGGATAGTGCAGCGCATCGACAACCCGGCTGCGCCCGTGGCCGTCGACGACCTCGCGAGCGGCTCGGGCATAGGCCCGGCGACGCACCGGATCCTCGAGCAGGCGCTGCAACTCGGTGGCCACGCGCGCCTCGTCAAGCGCTCGGTGCTCGCCGAGCGAGGCGCCGATGCCCCGCTCGAAAAGAGCGCTCGCCAACTCCCGTTGATTCGCCGCCGCCACGACGACGAGGCTCGGCAGACCCATCGCCATCGCCTCATAGATGGTGCTGCCGCTGGCGGTGATCGCGACGTCGGCCCAGGCCATCACCTCTGCCATATTCGGCACCGAACGGACGACGCGGCCCCGGCTGCCCACCTCGTCGGCGACCTCCTGCGCTCGCTGCGGTGGTGTCGCCGCCCCCATCACGACAAGCGCTTCCAGCGCCGGGGTATCCAGCGTCGCCATCGCCCGTGCGACGCGACGGGTCAGCCCCTCCGGATCACTCCCGCCGAGCGTGATTAGCACCCGCATCGGGCGGTCGACACTCGACGCCTCGCGACGCGGCGCCAGGGGCGCGTCCCGAGAAACAAACTCGTCCCGCAACAACACGTAACGCGGACCGATCAGCAGGCGCGTATCGGCATCGCGGCGTTCGCCGGCGGGGTAGAGCGCCTCCGATGCGCCGAGGTTCTGGTTGAGCAACACATCGACGGGATAGTACGACGAGGTGACGCAATCATCGATTGCCAGCAACGGCCGGCCCGGCGCGCGCAGCCCGGCATAGTAGTCCGCGTCGAAGACGTAGCCGTCAACGACGATGGTGCCCGCCTCGATTCGCTCGGCATAGGCGCGCGTGAAGTCCCGCTCGGCCGCGCTTCCCGGCGTGAGCCCCGCCGGCAACGTCGCCACGCGAACGCCTTCGAGTTCGATCCGCTCGCGCAGCACCTCGGGCAACGACGGCCCACATAGCAAGTGAACCGCGTCGTGGGGCGCGTCACCGCGCTGGCGCACACATGCCTTCCACGCCTGGGCAAGGGCGAGGCAACGCATGACATGGCCGGTACCGATGCGTGAATCCGCGTCGGCGCGCAACAGCATTCGTTCGCGTGGGAGCCCATTCATTCGTTCGGCACAGACCTTCTACACGGCCCTTCTACACGGCAAGGCGACTCGGCGTGCATATCACATGCGTGCGTTCATTCCACGTCCTCGTCCAACTCGACGCGAACGAATACGCGCTTTCCGTCCACGGTGATGTAGCTGCTCGGATAGGGAGGGAAGGTGCGGGCCCGTAGGATATTGATCACGTCGCCAACGCGCATGTGTGCATCCGGATTAAGCTCGTCGATCGTTGCCAAGTCCGCCGCCTTGTGCTCCGTGCCCTCGTCCGGTGGTTGCTCCCGCGTTACGTAGGTGCCGGCCTCGACTGTCGGCCAGGTATCGCGAAACAACTCGAGGGAGTCGCGCTCCAAACGGTGATACAGCGCCGCTCCCGTATCGGTGGGGTACACCGGCGTCTCACGTTGCGCAACGATCGGCCCCGTATCGACCCCGCCATCGACGAGGTGCACCGTCACCCCGGCGGGTGTTCCCTCGACGATGCTCCAGACGTTCGGGTGCGCGCCCCGATTATACGGCAACATCGCCGGGTGGAGGTTGAAGATCCCACGAGGAAACAAGGCGCGGAAACGCTCGCCGAGGATGTAGCCAAAGTAGGCGGATACGCCTGCCTCGGGCTTCAACGCCGCGATGCGCTCCCGTGCCGCACGGGTCTTGAGCGCCGACGCGTCGAATATCCGCTCGGCCGGAAAGTCGGCGAGTGCTGTACGCAACGCCGTGTCGCACTGTCGCAGCTCAGGTGGATGCAGCGCCACACCAACGAGGCAACACGTTTCGCGCTCAAGCATCCAGCGCAAAACCCTGGAGCCCACCCAATTGTTGACCATCAAAAATACCTTCATGCCGAATCCTCGACGAAACGCGACCGAACAAGTCCTCGGCGCCGCCATCGCCTCGTCGCAGGTGGCAACGATCATTCGGCGACGGGCTTTTGTTGCACGTGGGCGTTGAAGGAGTGCCACTCGGGGTTGGCGCGATACGCGTCGAGAATCTCTTCGTACCCGAACGTATCGTCGTTGTCGAAGTGGGCATAGATCGCGCGCACCAACTCGAGGTCTTCCGGCGTATCGACGGTCCAACGCAGATGCCCATTGTCGTTGTCGTCGCAAACGTGCGAGACGGGAAAGCGCTCTTCGTTGCGGTAAAGGTAAGGCGTGACATGTTCGCGCCACTCCGGCCGGGTATCCTCGAGCCAGGCCGTCTCCAAGGCCCGCACATCGATCACCTCGACATCGAGGCCGCGTGGATAGCTGCGCGGCTCAAGCACGTTCGTCGTATACACCACCCCGAGCGGGCGCATCATCTCGAAATACATCCGTGCCGAGTCGACGAGTTCCGGATCAATCAGCGGGCAGTCGGAGGTGATGCGGACGACGACATCGGCTTGCGACTCCCGCGCAGCTTGCATGTAGCGGTCGAGCACATCCTCCTCGCTGCCGCGGGTAACGGGCCAGTCGTGCTCGTGGCACCAACGTTCAATGGCATCGTCGGCCGGCTGGGTCGTCGTCGCCACGCGAACCTCGTCGAGACTGCGCGAGCGAGCAAGTCGATCCAGCACACGCTGAAGCATCGGCTTGCCACCAATGTCGGCAAACACCTTGCCCGGCAGCCGCGAGCTACCCATCCGCGCCTGAACGACTGCGACGACCTTCATGTTGCTCCTTGCCTTGAAATCCTCAATAGCAGTTGTATCGGGCGCATTATCTTCCGTGCCGAGGGGCGAATCAAAGGGAATCGTTCGGTGACGGCCTACTC
>SKZP01000107.1 GCA_007127275.1 Planctomycetota bacterium | reverse complement strand
TGCCGGAAACTCACCTAGAGCCCGCGGAGCAGGACGAATGAGCAGCGCCGAGAATCTTGAACGGGCGGGTGCCGCCGTCTCCACCGATTTGGTCGGTCTTGCGACCGCCGCGCCGCGGTACCGCACACCGCAGGAGAAGATTCACCGTTTCCTGGCGCGGGCCATTGAGCACACCGCACCGGTGCGCCGGCAACGGGCGGCATTGCGCATCCTCGAGCGGGTCAACGCCGTCAGTGGCATTGAATCGCGCAACTGCTGCGTTCGCGACTACGGCTGCGACGACCCGGCGGAGTTCGAGTTTTACCCCGCGAACTGGTCCCTCGCGCCGTTTCCGACGACGAAGCAGCGCATGCAGACGTTCCGCCGCTTGAGCCAGCCACTGGTCGAGGAGGCGGCGCGCAAGGCGCTCGACCAAGCGCAAGTAAAACCCGAGCAGGTGACACACCTGGTCTTTGCAACCTGCACCGGGCTTGCGCAGCCGGGGCCGGACATTCTGCTCATGCAGTCGCTCGGCATGCGGCCCAACGTCGCCCGCCAGCAACTCGGCTTCATGGGCTGCTACGCAAGCCTCAACTCCATCCAAGCCGCCGAGCAGATTGTGTGCGCCCAGCCGGATGCCGTGGTACTGCACGTGTCCGTGGAAACCTGCACGCTGCATTTTCAGCTTGGCGAGCAGACGGACACGCTCGTGGCGAATACGCTCTTTGCCGACGGCGCCGCCGCGTTCGTCTTTGCCGCGAAGAGCCCGGAACGCGAGTCACTGGCGACGGTGCGTGGTGCGTATAGCGCCGTCGAAGAGGGGACGCTGGATCAGATGTCGTGGCACCTCGGTGACCACGGCTTCGAGATGACCTTGTCGCAGGACGTGCCGCGCACCTTGCACGAGGCAAGCCCGACATTCGTCGCGCACCTCTGCGACCGCGCCGGCTACGCCAATGACGAGCTGCGAGCCTGGGCCATTCATCCCGGCGGCCGCCGCATTGTCGAGGCCATTGCCGAGTCGCTTCAGTTGAACGAGGCGGACACGGAAAGCTCGCTCGGCGTGCTGCGCGAGCACGGCAACATGTCGAGCGCCACCATTGGCTTCGTGCTCGAGCGCGAGTTCGCAAAGCGCCCCCGCGGCACCGGTCCGCTTGCCGCGCTCGCCTTCGGCCCCGGCCTCACCATGGAAGGTGTGATTTTCGAGCGGTAAGCCCACCGGCTTCGCCCGTAAGTCGAGGCCCGTAACAGGCGTGACCGGACGAGGCCCGAATGCCGTCAAGTATTGACGACAAATGCGAGCGCACGACGCAAGCTCTGCGGGGCCACCCCGTGTAGATCCATGCTTCGCCTCGCGGCCTGGCGCCCTGCGCACACCTCAGACCTGAAAACTTTGCGACCCACGGGCGAAGTCCGTGGGCTCGGATGCGCCAACATTCGCAACTTGAATGCACGGGGCGCCAAGCGCAGGCTGGCATCCTGCAAAGGCAGCGCGTACAATGCGCAGCAACGTCCCGAGGTATAAACGTCCCATGCGAGGCCGCTCGTGGATCCCGCCAAGAGCCGTCGCCAGCAGGAGCGGCCGAGCCGCACTGCGCAAGGACAGCCTAGCGAGAGCAAGGGCAAACGAAACGAGTCCGGTCGGCGGCCGCGTCACAACGAGCAACCGCCGTCCAACGACGACGAGTCGACCGCAGCGGTGCCACCGCGCTTCTTTTGTCCCGTGTGCAAACGCTGGCGGCCCTACGAAATCAAACGAGCCCGCAAACTGTTGCCACGTTCGCTGCGCACCACCGACGAGCCGAGCGACGAGGTGGAGTGCCAGTTGTGCAGCCGTACCTTTCCGTTGACCGCACTCGACTACGACCCGAAGGCGGCGAAGCAGGAGAAGAATGAAGCGCGTGAACGCTTCGTCGAAGGAATGCAGCGGGCAATGGCAGCGATGGTAATGATTGACGGCCGCCTCACCTTCCACGAGATCGAGGCCATGCGAAGTGTCGTGCAACAGGTGACGAACCAGCCATGCGACAATGACCGCCTCGACGCCGCGCTGCACAAAGTGCGGGGCCGCCTCGACGAGGTGGTAGAGTACCTTCGCGAATCGAAAGAGCTGCTGAGCGAGAAGCGCCGCAATAAAATTCTGCGCGCCGTTGTCTACGTCGCCGTCGCCAGTGGCACCATTGATGACAGCCAGGTCATGCTTGCCCGTCGCATCGGCGAGGCGCTCGAGCTAGGTCCGCGCACGGTACGCCAAGCCATTGAAGAGGGCGAAAAGAACGGTCGCAGCTAAGACTACAACGCGGGATTCTTCCCCTCTCCAAGCCCACGGGCTTCGCCCGTGGGTCGCACGCCAATTCGCCCCCCGAGCGAAGCCCGGGGGCTCGGCGGCACAAATCCCGCGTTGTAGGCCTAAGGAGCTGTCAGGAAATTATTCTGAAAGTTGAGCGTTACGAGAGAAGGCTATGCATGGCGGAGTAAGTTGAGCAACAGAGGCGTGGCCGTAGCCACGTTGAGCAGCGGAAACGACGACAACGAAGCACTGTCGAGCGCAATAGCTCAAATTCGTCGAAAAGACCCTCGGCTTCACGGTTGCGACCGCCTCGATTCATCGCAGCGTGCGGTTGGAAGCGGGACGCGCCGAGGAGCGGATCGCCGCCGAGGCGGAGGCGGCGGCAAAGCCCGACGCACTAGAACAACCACGTGTTGCCTGGGCCGGCCCGTCGACGGGGTTGCGACAAGGAGAGGCGGAGTTGCTCGAAATCGACGGCTTTATGCTCAAGCGTCGCGATCTACCGGAGGATGCCAATTCGTCGTGGAGCGAGACGCGGCTTGGCGTGGCCAGTGACCTTGCGGCTCGCGTGGAGTAGCCGCCCACGGCCAAGGAGGTTGAGCAAGCGCGAGCGAAGGGACAGGAGCCTCGTGGCCGCGACGAGTTGACGCGTAAGGCATATGCATCATCGTCCCGCTCGTGCGAAAAGTTCAAGCAACGGCTATGGGAATCGTTGCGCTCGCACCTGAACACGGCCCCCTTGCTTGTCGTAGTCGCCGATGGAGCGCGTTGGATCTGGAGCGCCGTCGCCGAGTTGTTTGGCGAGCTCGACCCCGACGGCGAGAGCACACGCAGCCAGCGACGCGTCGAAATCCTCGACTGGAATCATGCACACGATCACGTGCGCGCAGCGGCTCAGGCGCTCTATGGCGAGGCCACGACGAAAGCGAAGCAGGCCGATCGGAGGCGGTGCGCCCGGCTGTGGAAGCGCGGCGACGCGATCGGCCTCTCGAAGCGCCTTGCCCACCTCGCAGCCGAAAACAGCCGACGAGACCGTTGCAGCCGTGCTGCGCCGCGAAGCGACCTACTTCGCCGAAAACGCCCACCGCTG
>SKZP01000701.1 GCA_007127275.1 Planctomycetota bacterium | reverse complement strand
TCTACCCGGCGCCGAGGGCATCGCAATCACCACCTCCTCGACCGAAAAGCGCTCGCATACCTCGGCAAGCTCCTCCGGCGCGCCGTGCACTTTGAGCCCCGCAAACGTTTCGCGCTGCTTGGCGGGGTCGGCATCCAGGTACCCAATGGGCTTGAGGCCGGCCTCCGAAAACCGCTGCATCTCCCGCGCCACCATGGTGCCGGTCTGGCCCGCGCCGATGATCAACACGCGCCGGCGCGAGTCGCCGCGACTGACCATCCTGCGGCGCTCGTCCCGCAACCGCGCCGCAAGCCGTGTCGAACTCATCAACCCGACCGCAATCAGACCGTCGAGCAACGGCACCGAACGGGCCACCGCTGGCGTCCCCGCCGCAAGGTGCGCAACGAACAGCAAGATGGAAACAACCCCGACCGCTGCAACCAATCGCAGCAAGTCGGCAATGGAGATATTGCGCCAGGACTGACGCGGCAAACCGAACAGGAACAGCGCCAGCACCTTGACAGGAATTGTCGCCGCCAAAAAAAGTAGGACAAAGGCATCTAGTGCGGCAAGTTCCAAGTCAAGCCGCAACGAAACCGCCAAAATGCCTGCGAGCGACCAGCAAGCAATATCAACGGCATATTTCCCAAGCAAACGGGGCATACCCGCAGCTCCCCACGTTCTGCCCAACGGGCCATCACCGAAAATGACGCGGCGCACAAGGGTACCGCCAAGGGGGCGCGTTCGTCAACGAACTGTCTCCACCGGGAAGGAGCCGGGCCACAGAGAGAGGACGGACAGGGTTGCACGTGCGCGTCCGCATGCGGACATGTCCCCTACGACAATATCCTTTGCGCCGCTCGTTACATTTGTGTCAAATGTGACGTGCTTCGACAGGGAAGTTTCATGGACCATTGCTGCCGAAAACCAATCCGTTCCCATACAAGGAAAAGAACATGCATTTGCGACACCCGATGCTCCTGACACTCGCCGGTGCGCTGCTGGCGGTTGTGCTGCCGGGCTGCGGAGGCGAGGTGCCGAATACGTATACCCCGGAGGCGCAGTCGGACGAAGGCGCGCAACAACAGGAGCTGCGCGACGAACAAAAGGATGCCCCCGCCGAGCCGGGGAGGCAGCACGTTGTTGTCGAGCTACTCAAAGGGCAGCTCTCCGGCGCCCGCGTCCGCAACGTGGTCAGCGACCTGCGGCTCACCGAGGGCAACCAGGTCGAGGTGCGCGTCCTGCAAGGGATCGACGCCGATACGGTCCCGTGGTCCCCGTGGATGAGCGGGCAAACCTTCGTGACCTGGCTCGAAGTCGAGCACGGCAACCTCTCCCAGAAGGAGGATTTTAAAGTAGTCCTCGGCGTAACCACGACGGACGAGGCCACGCCCGTCGGCACCCTGGCCGCCATGGCTGATTCCCTCGCGGAACAACTCTCCGACGTCGTCGTCGCCCAAGCGTTCGTGAGTTGGACCTCACCTGCCGAGGTCGGTGTCGAAAAGATGATGCAAACCCGCGTCACCCCGTTGCCTGTAGTTCTGGAGTCCGAGGCGCAGGCCGAGGCCTTCGCGCGGTTCCTCGGCAACGAGGAAGGCGAGTCCGCGCAGCGACCTCGCGACCCGGAAATGCGTGATCATGTCATCATCCGTCCCCGGCGTAACCCGCGAGACCAAAGCGGCATTGTCACGCTTGAAGATCAAGTGGGGAACGTTCTCACGTCGCCGTTGGCAATCGACGCGAATACGCCGCAGCGCATCGCGGACGAAATACGCCTCCTTCACGAGGAGCACGACATCGACGTCATCAGCCTTTATCCGGCCACGCTCACGCATGGCGAGCTGAGCGAGATCGAACGGGCGCTCGACGTCACGCGTCAAAAGGAGCAAGAGGAAGAGGCGACGTGGTCGTTCAAGCTAGAGTGGCCGGACGACTTTGCGCACGTTTACCGAGAGCGAGAGCGGCACATTTCCCTCGGCCCCCTCGCCAATGAGGGGCCGCGAGTCCGCAACGCACTCTTGCGCGGTCGGGCGAACCTGGAATTCGTCGCCTACGAGCCGTTGCCCGAGATTGTTCCGGAAGAGGTTACCGAGACCGTTGAAGAAGTAGTCGAGGTCGACCCCGTCGAAGACCCGCAGATCGTTGAGGACGCGATCGACGACGGGGACGAACTGCGCGAGGAGGAGGTCGAGTCGCCGAATCCGGCCGAGGGTTACAACCCGGCGCTCGGCCACAGTGGCCCCGGCACCTACGACAGCGAAACCTCTTCCGAACTGACGAACCGCAAGCAGCGCCGGGAGCGCGCCGAGGACGAGGCGGAAAATACGCGTCACGTGCTCGCCGCCCTGCGCTGGCTACGCGACCACCAAAAGGACAACGGCAGCTGGGATCCGCAGAACTTCGCCGAAAGCGGCAAACGCAATGGCCGAGCAGGCAGCTACGACAACGCCGACGGCTCGGAGTCAACCGGCTGGGCACACGGCGAAGCCGGCCTCACCGGACTCGCCACGCTCGCCTTCCTCGCCGGAGGCCATACCCATCAGGACGGCGAGTACCGGCGCACGATACACAACGCCCTGCGCTACATGCGCAGCATTCAGGCCAACGACGGGGGATTCGGCGGAGCGCCGGATCGCGAACACGAGTCGTTCATCTACAACCACGCCATCTGCACCATGGCGATGGCCGAGGCCTACGGAATGAGCGAATCCATCGTCTTGAAAGCCCCCGCGCAACGCGCCGTTGACTTCCTCGCCCAAGCGCAGAACTACGACGAGGAGCGAGGCTACCTCGGCTGGCGCTACGGCGTGCGCCCCGGCGTCTCCGACTCCTCGGTCACCGGCTGGGCCGCCCTGGCGCTCGTCTCGGCACGCAAAGCGGGGCTCGACGTACCGGAACGAACCTTCGAAGGTGCGCTGCGCCACCTCGACGACATGACCGGCCCAATCCCGGGAAGCGAAACCAACTACCGTACCGGCTACCTCACACGTGCCGGGGAAAATGCCCGCCTGGTCGGCCACGAAGACGACTTCGACTGGAACCACTGCATGAGCGCGATCAACATCGCGGTGCGCTTCTTCACCACCGGCGAGGGAGAACAGCTGCGTCGCGACCCGGTTCTTCTCAACCTCAGCGAACAAATCACCGACGATGCGCCGACGCTCGACGACCCTCGCAAGCGGGACTACTACTACTGGTACAAAGCCTCGCTGGCGATGTTTCAGATGGGCGGCGAGCATTGGAAACGCTGGCGCACGCCGATGGTCGAGGCCCTGACCGAGAGCCAGATCATGACCGGCACCGAGGACGACGCCACATTCGGCTCCTGGGATTCGGTCTCCGCCTGGGGCCCCGCCGGAGGCCGCATCTACACCACCGCCAT
>SKZP01000212.1 GCA_007127275.1 Planctomycetota bacterium | reverse complement strand
TTCGCGCGAAATTTTTTCGAGCAACTCGTCGACCTTCGCCTGGTCCTCGCGGGCTTGCTCGGCGGCCTTTTCCTCCTTGGCGCGGCGCCGCTTGGCGAGCATGCCCTCCTTCTTCGGCTTGTCCTTGCCGAGGGCGTCCGCTTCGTCGGACCAGCCGCCGTAGACGGGACTTGTGCCGCCGCTGTCCTGGTACCCCCCACCCCCTTGGAGCTGGCCCCAGCCGGGCTCACCCATGGACTGCGCCCACATGTTGAAGCCGGGCTCGAAGTCGCCGTAGATGGGCATGTGCCGCGCACGGACCTTTTCCTGCTGGCAGGCCATGATGCCGAGGATGGCAATGATAAACACGAGCAAACCGCCTTGGCCGCCCGTGAAGAGCGTTGTGATTCCGTAGAGAATCATCAATGGAGCGACGACGAACTGGCCGAACGTAGCGACCTTCAACGTGACCTTGTTGGGGTGGTATTTCAAGCTGAACAGCGCCCGCACCATGCCGCCGCCGTCGAGCGGGAAAATGGGAATCAGGTTGAAGATGCCGAGCACGAGATTGACCCAGAAGAGCAGATCCATAAAGAACGACAAGCTAAGAAACGGCGTGCCAAGGTAGAAGCCGTTCTGCGTGGTCAGACCGAGGGTGTCGAGAAACAGCAGACGCAGGCCGGCGGCGACGCCGACGAGCACGAAGTTCACCATGGGCCCGAAGGCAATGATGGCGAAATCCTCCTTGGGCGTGCGCCGCTGGCCCATGGAGATGGCGAGCCCGCCGAGGAAGTAGAGAAAGATTTGGTTGACCGGGTAGTTGCACTGCTGCGCGGTGATGGCGTGGCCGAGCTCGTGCAGGTAAATGCTGCCGTAGAGGACAATGGCGAGCAGAAAGAAGGCCGCGAAGAAGTCGCCCCACGTCGCCGTCGGCATGATGCCGGCGAAAATCAGCGGCAGAATCAGCGTCGTCCAGTGCAGCCGCGTCGGAATCCCGGCAATCGGTCGGCCTACATACAACGACCACTGCAACCAGCGCTGTAGCTGGAGCAGAATCGGCGGCCCTCCGCCAAACCGGTAGCTGTCACGGTACTGCGACATGGTTGTTGTTGTTGCTTGCTGGTAGTGAGTCGGGTGTAGGCGCGAGGCCGTGCCGGGCGCCGCCGCGTTTTCGCGTGCTAGGTAGACGAGCAAGTGAACGGCTACGCTTTCGCACCGAATTCGGCGGACGACCGCTTGGCACTGCCTCGCGGCGAAGGAGCCGGGAACGAGCTCGCATATCCGCAGCCCCAACGGGGCGTCCGAGCGTAGGCCAGGGCGCAAGCCCCGAGTTTCCATTCCCGTGCATTTCTATGTTGTGGAATGTTCGGGGGGCAAGGCCACGGGCTTTGCCCGTGTGTACCCTTTTCGCGGACCGGCCCCACGGACGAAGCCCGTGGGCTTGAAGGTCCGCCATTTCACGACTTTGAGATGCACGACACCCATTCGGTGTTCCAGTTGGAGAAATGGGAGTGGGGTGTGGCCCGCCCGCAATTCCGAGGGCTTCCGCCCTGGACGCCCCTTCGGGGCTACAAACCACAGGCTCCCCAAGCACAACACGACCCACGACCAACCACCCACGACCACTACCCACTCACGTCCCCCAACGCTTTTTCAATCTTCTCCTGCGCCGCTGCCAGCTCGTCGTCGGGGGCGTCACGCCGAGCATTGGCGAAATCCATGTCATGCACTCCGTCGATCGGCACGAGGTGGATGTGCAGGTGCGGCACTTCTAGGCCTGCAATCATCATGCCTACCTTGGTTGGCTGATACGCGCGTTGCAACGCCTTGCCGAGTTTCTGCGCCACCTCCGTCAAGTGGGCGAGCAACGGCGGCGACGCGTCGAGCCAGTGATCCACCTCCTCCACGGGAACGACGAGCGTGTGGCCCGGTTTGAGCGGATCCTTCGAGAGGAAGGCGACGGCCTTCTCGTCGCGCCAGACGAAGCGGCCGGGAATCTCACCGTTAATGATACGGGTGAAGATCGTCGGCATCTCTTGCGGTCTCCTTTGTCGTCGTCGGTTCGCATTCGCTCACGGTTCGACTACGGCTTGAGCGACTTCGCGAGCAGGGTCTCAAGCGGCGTTGCGAGAGCTCGGAGGTGACGCGTTGCCTCGCCTGCGAAGCCGGAGTCACTCGGCGCACGCGGCCCGAACCAGAGGGTCGGCCCCGCCTTGCCGAGGGCCTCGACGACGTCGCGGGTTTGCGTCGCGTCGTAGCGCTCTCTCGCTTTGTGCAACGCGGCACCGTTGGCCTCGACGCGGTCCCAGGCGCGGTTGCCCGGGTTCGGCGTGGCCGGGCCGGCGAGCGCGAGCGCCTCCAACCAGTCGAGCAGGGCGTTGCGGTAGGCTTGCGCGGCGGGCACGCGTCCCAGCGCCGGATCCGCACCGTCCGGCCAGCCGCCGTTCTCCTGCAACTGCGACGCAAGCGCCGCGGCAACGACCCCGGCGCGCTCCCGCTGGTCGTTCGCTCGAATTTCCGCGAGCGTATCCGTGGCCTGTACTCCGCCTTGCTCGGCAACGATGCGCACGGCCTCGTCAAGGGCGGGAACCTGGGCATTCGTCGTGTGCGTGACATACCCTAGCGGCGCAAGCGCCACCCACATCACCAAGCCGGCCGCGGCAAGCCGCCCGAGCCACCCGGCGCCCTCCACATGGGCGACACGTCCCTTGCCCCGGCAGACCGCGCAGCGCACCAGTGGCCGCGCGGAGCGCAGCAACAGAAACAACCCGCCCAGCGCTGCAAGCCCCGCCACGACCGTCGCCGGGTGCATCCCTAGCAGATGCGCGGAGAGCAGCGTCGCCGCCAGCACATTCCCCCACAGCAACAGCAGCAAGACAAGCCCCACCCAACGGCCCACGACAGCATGTACCGCCAAGCGCCGGGTGCGGCCGCAACGTGGACACGGCAACACCGGCGGCGCATCCTCCGGCGTCGGCTCGACGTGGCCGAGCAGGAGGTGCTGGCTGAGATGAAACGGAATCACCGCCGCGGGGCGAGCCTTGTTTGCCGCCGGCAACGCGAGGGCGACACTCTCCCCGGGGCGCACCCAGCCGAGGCGCGCCGAGCCCGCCAACAGCCGTCGCACGCGTTCCTTGCCGCCATCCGGACCGCGCGTCGTCCAACTGACGCGGACATAGCGCCACGGCCCAAGCGGCACCGCTGCCTCGACGCGGGCGAAGTGCAACGCCGGCTTGCGGTAGAGCAGCAACAGCGCAACATACAGAAGCAGCGCCAGGCCAAGCACCGCCGAAAGCCCGTACAGCCAGCCCAGCGGCGTGTAGAGGGTCTCCTCGACGGAGCGCCCCCCGAGCACCGCGCCGACAAGTCCCAGCGGGACCCAAACA
>SKZP01000216.1 GCA_007127275.1 Planctomycetota bacterium | reverse complement strand
TCGGCTGCGTCACGGCTGGCTCCTGAAAGCGATCGGCCCGCGGCTTGCCCGAAGCGTCGTAGTCCTCGGGAATCCTCGCGTAGAAGAAATCGGTCTTGCGATGCGAACTCGGGTCGTCGGGCCGCCGCGGCGTGTACTCCGTAACGAGATACGCCGACGGCTCCATGCCGGCACGACTGCCGATCATCGCGGCAATCTCCAAGCGCGAGCGCCGCCCAAAGATTCGCCACGGCGGTGCGCCACTCGCCTCGTCGCCGGTCTGCGCCTCGACCTCGTAGTAGATCTTGTCGGCAGCACGCGGGTCACGCGGACTCATCGGCTGCCGCTTCGGTTGCACCCGCTTCACCTGCTGCGGTGCCGCCTCGCGGTCATCGTCATCCTCGTCCTCGGCACCACGCCAGGCCGCGCCCACCGGCACAACGTTGCGATGATGCTCGCTCGGCTGTTGCGGCTCATGTTCAACCGGTTGCGTCGGCGCTTGCGGCGCGGGCACCTCGTCCCACTCTGGCAAGTCAGCACCGTCCTCGTCATCGAGCTCGTCGCTCGACTCATCGCGCGCGGTGTCATCCTCCGGCGGCGGCACCGCGTGGCGGTAGGGATCACGTGGCATCACTCGTCACCTCCCGCACGCTGGTTGTTGTTGAGCGCGTCCTCGACCGTCTCCAGCCGCTCTTCAAAGCTGAGCAGCCGCGCATCAAGCCGCGAGACGGACACCTCCAGGCGCTCGACGGCGGCGACCACACGGTCGGACGAGGCCCCAATCGGCTCCGCGACCGACTCTTGCAGCGCGGGCCGTAGCGCCTCACCGACCACTTCCGGGCCGATCACCAACGAGAAGGCGATGATCGCCGTGAAGATCAGCGCCAGGCCGCCGAGGGTGAAGCCGAGGAAGTAGCCCGGGTACTTCGCGGCCCAGTCGCCGATGTAGTGGATCGACTTGCCGAGGATGCCGGTGTTGCTGCGTGTCGTCATGGTGTGTGCTCCCGGTTGTTGGTCGTGTGCTAGGCCTCGGCCGAGTCGGAGAGGATGCCCAAAAGTTCGAGCGCGGTTTCCTTCTCGCGGTCGTCGCTGCCGGCGAATAGCCGCACGAGCGTTTGGCCGAACTCCAAGACGACCCGCATACGGTGCCGGCCAATCGCCTCACCGAGGCGCGCTTCGACCTCGCGCGACACCGCATCCCACGCCATGCGGTCCCCCTCGGCCAACGCCCGTTGTGCGCGCTTGCGCAGCCGGTCGAGGTAGTCGCGATGCTTCGCCGGCGCGAGGCGAACGAGCCGCCGCAGGCTCGCGTAGAACTGCGTCCGTTGATTCTTGCTCAAGCCCACGGCTACTCCTCCTCTCCGGCGAGAACCGCCGCGACCCACGCATCCACTTCGTCGGCCGGCACACCAAGCGCCGCACCAAGCAGGTAAAGATGGTTCTCGCGGGCAAGCTCGCTCAGGTTGGGATTGTCGAGGATCAGCTCGTCGCGAAACTCGAAAGAGTGCTCCGCATAGCTCTCCGCCGCCTTGTTCGCGCAGCCGCTGAATAGCGCGACGAACGCGACAAGAATGCAAAGAAGGGTGGACTGTCGTTTCATTGGTGTAGCTCCCGGTTGCTAATGAAGGCTTCCCACGGCGACGACGCGGTGGCGAAGCTGGTCGTAACCTCGCGTGGTCTCGATGCTGCTGTGGCCCATCTGCTCGGCCAGGACGATGATCGGCGTGCCGCGGTGCAAGGCCGACGTGGCGAACCAAGCGCGCAAGCAGTGCGGCGTGTAGCGCTTACCGGTGGCCCGCTCGAAGAGATGCGCGAGCCGGTCGATCGCCGCGCGACCGCCGAGGCGGCTGCCGCGAGGCCCAAGCAGCAACGGCTCATGCGCGTCACGATCGGCACGCACGTCATCGAGGATGCGCCGCAACCGCTCGCCGTCTTCGCCAGTGCCAGGCAGGCCCACGGTTCGCGTCTTGTTGCGCTTCGAGCGGCGGATGTTGAGCAAGATCACGTCGCCGTCGTCGGTCACGTCGCCCACATCGAGCGCAATCACCTCGCAGCGCCGAAGCCCACCAACGAGCAACAACGCGAACAGCGCGCGGTCATGTTGCACCCGAGCAAGCTCCCGCCGCGGCAGCGCCTCAAGACTCGCGTGACTCAACATCGCCCACACCTGCTGCACCTCGTCGGTACTCGGCACCTCCCGCGTCGGCTTGTTCGGCACCGCCCGCCGCTTCAGCACCACCGGCTCGCGCCGCAGCCCCTCGCTAACGAGGAAGCTAAAGAAGCCGCTCCAAGCCGCCATGATCAGGTTCCAGTGCCGCGCCGCCGGCTGCTTGCGCTCGCTCCAAGCCGCCGCGGCCGCCTGGATGTCGCCGGTCGACGCGGCAAGCACCGCCTCGGTCGTACGCGGCAAGCGCTGCGGCCAGTACGACCAAAGCTTGCCCAGCGCCACGCGATACGCTTCGCGAGTCCGCCGCGCGTCGTAGGTCGAGATCCACCGTTCCGCATACTCGCGCAACTCGGGGGTCATGCCGCGCCTCCCTTCCCACCAAGCCAACTCTCAAGCCGCGCCACCGCCGCATCGGCCAGCTTGTCGAGCATCGTCCGTCCAAGCCCCTGCGGCGGTCGCGGCACCGACGTCGCACGGCCACGCTTGTTGCGCGCACGCAAGCGCTCGTCATAGGCCGCACGCTTCTGCGGATCGGTCAGCGTCTCTTCCGCGTAGGCAATCAAGCCGAACAACCCGCGCGCCGCGGCACCCGCTCGATCAGGATGCGTAAGCATCAGCAACCGCCGGCAACGCGCCGCAATCTCCGAAGCGCTCGCCGTCGGCTCCAACCCGATCAACTCGTAAAGCGTCCAACGCACCCGCAACTCCTACTCAACAACAGTCGTGTGCCCCGCAGCCAGCCTGCTCCCTTCGCGCAGACGAAAACCGCCTACGCCGCTTGGCTATAAAGCGCCTGCTCGAAGCGCTGCCGCCAAGCCATCCGCCGACGCAATGCCGTGAGTTGGTCCGTGTCGATTGTGTGCGCCGCAGCAAGCAGATACGCCACACAATCGCGCTGTTGTGGTGGCCGATAGATGCGCCGCAACGACTGGTAAAACTGGTCCGGCGAGTCAGGCAGGCTCGCATAAATCGCGCGCGCCGCGTTCTCCAGGCGCACGCCATGCCCAAGGCTCGCGGTGTTCGCGACAAGCACCTGTACCCGCCGCTCGGTGAAGCGCCGCAACAGTTTGCGCGACTCGCGATTGTCGCCGGTGTAGTAGCCCGCCGAAATGCCACGCCGCTCAAGGGCGCCGGCAATCAACTCCATCTCCGCCTCGAACTGCCCCCAAATCAACCACTGCTCCGCAGGCTCCGCCGCAAGCAACCCCGCAATCGCCGCAAGCTTGCTGC
>SKZP01000591.1 GCA_007127275.1 Planctomycetota bacterium | reverse complement strand
TGAATGGTGCGGTGGGGGCCAATCTTCTTCGACACCCAGGCGAGGTAGTGATCAATGTCCTTATACATCTTGCCCAGGCGGTCGCGGTCCTTCTTGACAATCTCGCTGAGCCCGAAGTTCGTCGCCAATTCATAGGCGGTGTGCGCGTGGGTCAGCAATTGAATGGAGGCGGCGACGGCGTCGAGCGCCGGGTAGTGAGGCTGCACCGGCTCGGGGATGTTGCCCGGCTTGAGATCCACTCCCAGCAGATACTCCTTGCCGGTGTAGAACGGATGGGTGTGGTAGCTGAGCAAAAATTCGTAGATGCGGTCGTGCGGCGTGCGCCCGAGGTACTCCCTCACGCGGTTGGCGCGAAACTCGCGCAGGATCAGATCGGTGTTGTTCGAGAGGTAGAGCTTCAAGGCCGGCTCGCACAGGGCGAGCCACTTCATCAGACACAGCGCGTCGAAGATCGCCCGCATCTCCGTCATCGAGGCATTGTAGCTGCGGGCGCGCAACAGATGGGCCCCGGCAACGAAGCCGTCGACGACGCGGGTCATCAACAGCAGCTGGATGCGCTTGAAGGAGGCGTCGTTGCCGGTCAACTCCTGCAGGTACTTGTGCATCACCAGCAGGTGGCTCAGGTACGGCACGGTCAACTGCTCGGCCGCCTTAAGCACCTCGCTCGGCTCCGGCGGGGCGAGCCGTGTCAGCAAAGCTTCGGCATATTCGCGCGTATCCATGCCGGGCGTCTCCCCGCGCAGTCGGGCTGGCGCGTCGTCGTCGAGGCGAAGCGAGAAGTGAACAAGGGAGCGAAGTAAGCCGCCTGAGAAGCGAGTACCAGCATTCTACCAGCAGCCCCGACGCAAGGAAAGGAGCGAGCCCCGTCACCCCGTCACGGGAGCGGCCGGCCTGTGTTGCCGAAGTCATGTTTGGACGGAACCACGTGCGTAGAGCGAGCCTTCGCGTTCGACTCATCCGCTTCGCCGGCGGAGAACGACGGCGCGCATTCATGCAACCGACGGGACGGTCGCCGGTTGGATGCGCATGAGGCGGCGCAAGAACTCGCCCCAACGTTTCGTTACTGTAGGAAGCCTCTGCGACTGCCCATGTGCGCGACAAACCAACGGGGACGCGTCGGCTACCATCCGCGCGTTTGCCGAATGCGTGCCGTCGCAACACGTTGGCAACCGCGAACCCATGTTGCTTCGGAGGCTTGCACCGTTCGTTGCATATACCCGTCACACGTTCATGCGTCGCTTGGTGACGCACCGTCGCGCGGCGGCGGTGGCAGCTTCGTCCAGAGTTCGCGCACCGTGACGTCTCGCAGCGCGGACTGCAACAGCTTCGAGCCCTTGCCGAACTCAAGCCACTTGCGTTGCACGCCGACGGCGACGTCGCTTCCCTCACCGTTCGGCATGGAGCGCACGACGAGGAAAATCCAGTAGCCGAAGGTGCGCACGCGTCTCCCCTCGAGCAGTCGCTCGGCAATGATGCGCGGCGTCGCTTCGAGAACCACCACGCCACGCTTGTCGTCGTTGCGGACCACCGGGAACGACTCGACCGTTTCGAGCACCTCGAACGCGGCATTTTTCGAAAGCGGCGTCGGCACGTGCACCTGATCGAGGTTGCCGGCAATCAGCCGCGGTGGCACGCGCAGTACCGTGCGCACCAACACGGCAATCAAGCCCGTTGCGGCAAGAATTACTCCGAACAGCAGTGCGTCATTCATCCGTGCCGCAATCCCTACGACGGCTCTTCGCCGATCAAGTCGAGATTGCCGAACCCCAGCTTCTCCAGAGAAACCATCCCGGTCGGCGGCACGCGAATCAGAATCAACTGGCCGCCAGCCGACTTAAACATCTCGTAGTAGTAGATGATGGAGGAGATGGCCCGGGAAGCGAGAACCTCAAGGCCCTCCATATCAATGTAAAGCTTGCCCTTGGCGCCGAAGTGGTCGGTGTACTTTCGCAACCATTCGTCAAAGCCGTCGGCGGTGCGGTTATCCAGGGGCCCGGCCAGCTTGGCGAGGTGATAGTCCGGGTGATTGTCGCGGTTCAATTGGATGACCAGGTCGGACATGCGGGATCCTTGCGGTCGGGTCACCAAAACTCGGTGCTTGAGCCGTTCTGAAGTGGGAGGGATACCATACACTTCGCTCGCCGACGCGACAAGGGGGAACGGACGGCACGGATGCAGATGTGCGCCCGCCACGCTGACGAGATTCGTCTTGGGCTCGACGTTCGTTAAGGGGAAAGACCCACGGCCGAAGCCCGTGGGCTTGGGAGAACGACCGGTACCCAACTTCAGATGCACGGTCACGCGCACTTGCGGTGGAGGGAGTCAGGTCGTATCGTGACCGTCAAGCACACCTTTGGTCGGGTGATTGGTTACTACGTGGCGCTCGGAAAGGATCGGATTCCGTTATGAGCGAAGATCTCGGGCCGGTGCTGGAGCCGCTTTTGAAGTTGATGGACAAGCATGACCTGCTCGAGCTCGAGGTTGCGCGAGAGGGAATGACGGTCCGCCTGAAGAAGAAGTGCGAAGAGGCGCGCAAAGAGATTGTTGCGTTGCCCGGCCAGAACCTTCCCGCGGCGTCGCTGGCGGGTGCGAACGACGCCTCGGCCGGCGCCTCCGCGGCAGGTGCTGCGCAAGCTCCCGGAACCACGACGATCAAGTCGCCCATGGTCGGCACCTTCTACCGCCAAGGGTCGCCGGAGTCGGACCCCTACATCGAAACGGGAGATACGGTGACGCCGGACACGGTCGTCTGCCTGATCGAGGCGATGAAAGTTTTCAACGAGATCAAGGCGGAGACCGAGGGAGAGATTGTCGAGGTGCTCGTCAACGACGGCGAGGCAGTCGAGTTCGGCCAACCGCTTTTCGTCGTCAAGCCGAGGTGACCGTCGCAAGTTGCCGCGAGCCGACGACAACGCAGCCCCGTCGAGCGCGTTTCTTGTAATTCAGAAGTCGCGCCCGGGCATCACGCTTGATTCCGGCCCCCTTGGGTACGCCGCCGTCCGAACTGCCGACACGCCACACCGATGAACGTACCGCTGCTTGACTTGAAGGCCCAGTTCGCCTCGATCCGCGACGAAGTGATGGCGGCGGTGCACGAGGTCTTCGACGAGCAAGCCTTTATCCTTGGCCCGTCGGTAGAGGCGTTCGAAGAAGCGGCGTCCGGATATTGCGACGCCGCGTACGCCGTCGGCGTGTCCTCGGGAACCGACGCGCTGCTCATCGCGCTGATGGCGGAAGAGATCGGCCCCGGCGACGAGGTGATTTGCCCAACGTTTTCGTTCTTCGCCACTGCCGGCAGCATCGCACGGCTCGGCGCCACGCCGGTGTTCGCCGACATTGAACCCGCTGGCTTCAACCTCGACGTTCAGCGCGTCGAAGC
>SKZP01000153.1 GCA_007127275.1 Planctomycetota bacterium | reverse complement strand
CTCACCTACGACCGCGTAATCGCCCAGATGGACACGATTCGCGTCATGGACATGACCGCGATCTCGCTCTGCAAGGACCACGACCTGCCGATCATCGTCTTCGACCTGCGCCGCCCGGGCAACATCGCCCAAGCGCTGCGCGGCGGCGCCATCGGCACGCGCATCGCGCGAACCCAGCCGGCCGCGACGCAGGAACAAGCCTAGCGAATCCAGCGCGCGCCAAACCCGAAGGACACTCGATATGCCGGACTACGACGAAGTGTATCTCGAAACGGATGAGCGGATGCAAAAGGCGGTCGAGCACCTCGGCTCGCAATTCCGCACCATCCGCACCGGCCGCGCCACCCCCGCCCTCGTCGACGCCATCAAGGTCGAGGCCTACGGCGCCCCCACCCCGCTCAAACAAGTCGCCAACATCGCCATCCCCGAAGCGCGCCAAATCGTCATCAAGCCCTTCGACCCGAGCCTCCTCTCGGAAATCGAAAAGGCGATCCAAAAATCGGAGTTGGGCATTCACCCCAACAGCGACGGCAAGGTAGTCAGGCTAGAGATCCCGCCCTTGACCGAGGAGCGCCGCAAGCAGCTCGTGCGCCAAGTCAAGGAGATGGCCGAGCAAACCAAGGTAAGCATCAACAACGTTCGCCGCGACGCAAACAAAGAAGCCGACGACGCGGTGAAAGAGGGGATGTCGGAAGACGATGGCAAACGCTTGAAGAAAGACATCGACGAGTTAAAAGATAAGTACCAAAAGGAGGTTGACGCCGCCTTCGAGCGCAAGCAAGAAGAGATCATGACGGTCTAACCGTCCACCAGAAATCGAACGGGTAGCTCAGCAGGTAGAGCAACGGACTTTTAATCCGTAGGTCCTGGGTTCGATCCCCAGCCCGTTCATCCCCGCCGCACTAGGCCTCGCGCCCGGTGCGGCGGTTCTCGTTTCGGCCTTGGACACTCACTCTGAGACACGACCCGAACCCTTTCGTTCCCGTTAGGCGTGACGAGTCACGTCGAGCAGCACAACCGACGACAACGAAGCAGAGCTGGGCGCAGTAGCTCAACTTCGGAAGGTGTTTTCTGACAGCTCCTTAGCTTTTCCCCCTACTCCTCGCTCCCACAAGCTCATGACTCATCGAATGGACTCCGTTCATTCGGCGCCGCTACCGGTCCGTACCCTTCCCCGTGACCCGATGCTGGCCGAGCACCTGAATAATCATCGTTGTGCACTGGACGTTGCCGAGGTCACCCGGCAGTTGCTCGAGTGAGCGCCGAAAAAAGTTCCCCGAAAAGCGCGCGGTCGCGGCAAGAGTTCATGGCGGACGAACACGTCGTCCGACATTTACAGTCGCACCACGTTGGAGGAACGAACCAATGACTACCCGCGAATTCTTCTGCGGTCTCGGTCTCTTGCTGCTTGCTGGGCTGTGGTATCTCTACGCCTTGGTCTTGGCAATCACGACCGTGGGATGGCTCATTCTCGCTGGCCTCAGCATCGCCTCCGGGCGCCTTTCCAGCGAACTGGACATGTGGTTCGTCTACAGTGCCACCGCGTCGATCGAACAGATTGAGGTTGTGGACGTCGAAGAACCCCGCCCGGTTATGGTGCGCCATGTTGGCCGCCGCGGCGTAGGCGGGACTAGCATGCGTATGTCGAACCCTCGATACAAAGTGGAGTACGTGTTCCGCACAGAAGACGACGCTCGTGTCACGGGGGAGATGTGGCTGAACAGCAAGCCCGTTGATGACGCGGTGATCGCCTACAATCCGAGCAATCCGCAGGTCAATCGCTACGAGGTGCGCGGCCTTTGGTACTATTTTATGTCGGGGCTGTTGCTCTTCTGGTTATGGATCCCCTTTTTACTGTTGCTCGTGTTGGGGTACTGCTTGCCGAAGCGTGTCAGCGACGAGGAGTCCGATCCCGAATCGACGCAAGCAGGCCGAGAGCCCGTCCGCTTCTACCTGTAGGCGACTCCAAGGAAGAGGCCGCGAACCGCTGCTCCGCTACGGTTCGCGGCCTCTGCTTAGGAGCTGTCAGGAAATCACTTCCGAAGTTGAGCACCTGCGCTCGGCTCTGCTTCGTTGTCGTCGGTTGCGCGGCTCGACGTAATTCGTCACGCTTGCGCCTTCCTCCGCCTTGTATAGCCTTCGCTCGTGACGCTCAACTTCGGAAGTGATTTCCTGTCATGTCATCGAATTGCTGCAAGCAAGTATGCACAACTACGCCTGGAACAAATTGCGCGGTGATTCGACGGAGTTGTTCGCAGCTTACGAAGCGGCCCGGCTCACCTTCTGCGAAGCCTTCGGCCCCGAGCACATCGCGCCGAACATCGGCGAGTTCCTGTGGTGGTTCATGCCACGCAAGGTAATGTGCGGAGAAGGGCTGATACGGGCCGCCGGCACGGTCACCCGCAAGCTGGAGAAGTGGCTCACGGACAATGGATACGCCACCGGCCAGCACGCCGAGCGGCAACGGCAGGCCAACCACGAGTCGGCCAGTTCGCTGGCTGCCGCCAAGAAAGTGGAGCGCTTGCTACACGAGTTCGTCACGCGATCCTGGGTGCGGCAGGAGCTACTCTTCGACGTGGAGTCGCCGTGGGAAAAGATTGAGGTCGACGAGGGTCGCTTCGAGATTTGCCGTGTCGAGGACGGTCAGCTGTGGTTACGTGATTGGCTGGGTGGCGATCAACAGTTCGGGCCGTTCGAGGTGCCGGCCGAGATCACGAAACTTTGCAACGACGGCTTAAGGCTAAGCGGCTGCATCGGCCGCGTCCGCCACGGCGACCGCCTGCAGTGGCGCATCATGGAGCTATGGTCGGTGGCGCCATAGCCAGCGAAAGAGCTGTCCGGAATTGAGCGTCAAGAGCGAAGGCTGTGCAAGGCGAAAGTAGGTGAGCCGCGCAGGCGTGACAAGGAGGCGGTGGACGAGCCCGGAAGTCGAGCGAAGGGCTGCGCGGAGCGGCACTGTGTGACTCTTTCCGCCGATTCGCCTGCAAAGCCGCCAGCAGCAGCGTCAGGCGCAACGTGTTCTTTTGTCGCCATGCCGCTTTGCTGGCCCATGGCAGTGTCTTTCCGGTGCTTCGCAGGCAAGGCACGCGACGAAAGCTCTGGAAATCGAGCAGCAAGCGGCGTATCCGCTCCTGGCGAAGCCTCAACCGGCGGAACGCTTGACGAACAATCCTTCACCGTGGTCTTCTTTGCACCCGCACCAGTCGAACTCGCCCGACATTGCTTGAATCGTCAATGAACGTCGTTGGCTGGAAGTGTGATGCCAAACCTTGACCTTTTATCGCCACCCCTGCGGGTTGCGCTTACCATTCGCCTTGTTGAGCAGCGATTGCTCGGCTTGTTCGCGGAGGGAAGATTGTTCGGGACCGTGCATACGTGCATTGG
>SKZP01000316.1 GCA_007127275.1 Planctomycetota bacterium | reverse complement strand
TTCCTCGAGTTGCTCCACCGGCGTCTTGTGAATCGGGCAAAGGTTGCCCTCCTCGAGTTCGTTCGCCGAATACGGCTTTTCGCAACCGGTGCAGTAAAGGGCGCGATACACCCCCTTGGTGAGATAGCCGTTCTCCTTCAGCTTCGCGAAGAAGCTCTTTACGACGCGTTCGTGGTAGTCGTCGGTGGTGCGGATGAAATGGTCGTGGCTGATCTGCAGCGTTTCCCACAACTCGTGAAAATACGGCACAATCTCGTCGGCCAGTTCCTGCGGTTGCTTCCCCTGCGCCTTCGCCACGTCGGCGATTTTCTGGCCGTGCTCGTCGGAGCCGGTGAGGTAAAAGGTGCGCCGCCCCTGGGCCCGCGCGTACCGTGCAAACGTATCGCCGACCAAGGTGGTGTACGCGCCGCCAATGTGCAGCCGCGCATTCACGTAATAGATCGGCGTGGTCACGTAGTACGGCGTCGTCGTATCAATGGTGGTTTCCAACTCGCTCACGATCAGTCGCCCCCCAAGCGCTTACGCGACAAACAACCGGGCCGGGGCAAGCATAAGACGCAAGCCACGCCCTGCCAATGCTACGCTCGGGTTTGAGTTCGCGAGACTTTACGAGGATGAGCGCAACGTTGTTGACAGCAATGCACATGGGCGACGTTCCCACGGCATGGCGCGCGTTCTTCGCAAAGAGCGACTGCTTCGCAGGTTCGAAACGTACCGCGGGCTCTTCCTCCTTGCGGGATCTCTAGACGACGCGTACAATCCTGCCATTCTCGCAACCACGGGTGCTGCGCCGCCATGCGTACGCCCCGTTTGCGCTGTTTGGTACCGCCGCGCTGCTGCGGGCGTTCTTGTTCTGCCCCTCTGGCACGTTCGGTCAACCGCATTCCACCGTTGCTCGACTGTTTCGATTCAAGGAGACCAAAGGGATGGCGAAAGCGATCGACATCGGTACCGCATTCCTCGTCGGTGCCGAAATGCGTGGCGGCCGCGAAGTCTTCACCTCCGAGCGGGACGCCTTCTTCTCGATGCCCAACGAAGACTTCGCCGAGGAGATGCTTTCCAAGGCGGGGGCCTTCTACATCGCCAAGAAGGACCAGCTTTACGTCGTCGGCGAGGACGCACTGAAGTTCGCGCAGGTCACCGGCCAGCAGGAGAACTATCGCCGTCCAATGGCCGCTGGCGTGCTTAACCCGGACGAGGAAGACGCCATTGCGATGATCCAGGTGATGATCGAGGGCGTCATCGGCCGGGCCTCCTTCCCGGGCGAGGTCTGCGCGGCGACGATTCCGGCCAACCCAGTCGACGAGTCGTTCGACACCACCTTCCACTCGATGGTGCTGACGCGCTTCCTCGAAGGGCTCGGCTACGAGGTCAAGATCATCAACGAAGCGCTCGCGCTAATCTACGCCGAGAACCCGACCGTTACCGCGCCGACCGGCGAGTCCATTCCCTTCTCCGGCATCGGCATCTCCTTCGGCGGCGGCATGGTCAACCTCGTCGCCGCCTACCGCGCCAAGCAGCTCGTCGCCTTCTCTGCCGGCCGCTCCGGCGACTGGATCGACCAGCAGGTGGCGAAGGTCACGAACCAGCCCGTCGGCCGCGTCATCGGCGCCAAAGAGAAGAAGCTCGACTTCAACAACATCGACCCCTCGGACCGCACGCTTCAGGCGCTCGACATCTATTACGAAGACCTGATCAAGTACACGCTCAATCACTTCAAGGTCCAGTTCAAGAAGCAGTCGGCCACCTTCGACGACGCGATCGAGATCGTCATCGCCGGCGGAACCGCCTCGCCGCCGGGCTTCATTGACAAGTTCAAGCGTGTCCTCGACAAGGTCGAGTTGCCGATCGAGATCAAGAACGTCCGCATGGCCAAGGATCCGCTCAAGGCCGTCGCCGCCGGCTCGCTGATCGCCGCGATCTCGCAGGAAAAGAAGAAGATGGCCAAGGCCCAAAAAGAAGGGGCCGCGCAGCCTCCGGGCGCCGAAGGCTAGACCACGCCTTGCCCGTCAGGTCCAGGTAAAGCAGCGAGCGTTGTACGCACTGACGCGCCGCGCATAAGCAATGCGTTTTGAAGCGAGCGGGGGAATGTCGTCCCCCGCTCGCCTTTTCGTCAAAAAGGTTTCACGCATTCGCACTTCGGCGTGCCCCACAAGGGATTCTCCCGTGGCTCGCTTCGGGGGCGCGCCCTTCGCGTCACGGCTTTCTCCCTCACGTGCCATTGGGGTAGGCAAACGTAGAGCTGTGTGCGCGACATGCCATCAGCGACCCATTCATTCATACGCCGCCTGAGGGTGCGCCGCCGTACTCCGCGCGCGGACGGATCCGCGGGCCGTCTGCGTACCCAGTGCTGACGGCATTCGGGGGAAGCCGTGAGTCGTACCCATATTCCGGCTTCGACCCACAGGCGAAGCCCGTGGGCTTGGATGCGACAATGTCCTCAAAATGGGAGACTCGGTGCACCCCGCGGCGGCGCTGCGGGTACCGCTTTGAGCGCGTGTGTGGTATCACGCAGTGGGCGGCAGTTGGGCCGGTTCGGTGGGGGTCGCGTTTGCGGGGTTTGAAAATGGCGGAGTCGGGACTGAATATCTTACAGCAGATGCGCCAAGCGGCCGGCGCGCGTCGTACACCCGGATTGAGCGACGAGTGGATCCAGCGTTTTTTGGCTAGCGAGCCGTTGCTTTTCCAGGCCATCCGCGAGGCGGCGACGGTGCAGCGCGAGTTGCTTCATGCGCACCCGGAGTGGTTCGAACTCGACGAGCCGGCGTTGATTGTGCAGCTGCAAGAGCGGTTCGTGCCCTTTTACGAGGACGCGACGATCAACCCGTATGTGCCGCTGGCGGCGCGCGGCCCGTGGGTGGTGACAAGCCACGGGGCGGTGGTGCATGACTCCGGCGGCTACGGAATGCTCGGCTTCGGCCATTCTCCCGAGGGCGTATTGCGTGCCCTGGCCGAGCCGCAGGTGATGGCAAACATCATGACCGCGGCGCCGGCGCAGGCGCACTTTGCCGGGCGCTTGACGGCGGAGATTGGGCATTCGCGTCCCGAGCGGGGCTGCCCGTATGCGCGCTTCGTCTGCCTCAACAGCGGCTCGGAAGCGGTGGGCGTCGCGTTGCGCATTGCCGACATCCGCTCGCAACGACTCACCACAAGCGGGGCGCGTCACGCCGGCAAGACGCCGTTGCTTGCCGGGCTGCGCCAAGGCTTTCACGGCCGCACCGACCGGCCGGCGCGCGCCTCGCATTCGTCGCTGAAGCGCTACCGCGAACATCTCGCCTCGTTCCGCCAGCACAAGCTGCTCGTCGTCGAGCCCAACGACGTCGACAGCTTGCGCGAAACCTACGCCGACGCCGAGGCCCAGGGGTATTTTATCGAGGCGTTGCTG
>SKZP01000486.1 GCA_007127275.1 Planctomycetota bacterium | reverse complement strand
TTGAGGAAGCGTTGGCGGCGGAGCGTGGCGAGATCCACCGCGAGGCGCTTGCGCCGTACCTTGCCCAGATGCAGGGCCGGCTTGCGGAGATTCAGGCAGAGGAGGAGGCTCGGGAGCGGGAGCTTGCGGAGCTCATTGCGCAGGCGCAGGAGTTGCTCGAGTCGGAAGAGCTTGCGCCACTGGCGGACTGGCTCGAACGGGCACGTGCGTTCCACGCCGAGGCGGCAACGGAACGTGCCGACGAGCTCGAGCCATGGTTGGACCGGGTGGAACGTCGGCATGCGCTCGTTGAGGAAAAGCTTGAACGCTTCGCGGCTTTGGTGGAGCAAGCGGAGGCGGCCTTGGAAAGCGAGGAAGTGGCACCCCTTGCCGGGGCCCACGACGCCTTCCACGGATATCTCAGTGACGGGGAGCCGTTGCCGAGCCAGGTCGAGCCGCTTCATGCGTGGCGAGAGCGCTTGGCCGAGTCGCTGTTTGCGCGCTGGGAGGAACGTGGACTTGCGAGTGAAGATGCACCGGAGATTCGGGAGGTCACCCAACGCTTGCGCGAGTTGCCGGAAGAGTTGCCGGACAGCGACGTGCTGCTGTCGCGCCTTGAGCCGGCCACTGAGCGCTTGAACGCGAGAGCGGCGTACTTCGCGCTGCGCGAGAACATTCGGACGGAACAAACGCAACGCCTCGAGGGGACGGACCCGCTCGAAGAGCTGGCTCCGGAGCTCGAGGCGCTGGACGGGCGGGTGGCGACGCTCGAAGATACCGACACGTCATTCGACGCCTTCGGAGTGGAACCCTCGGCGCATGCCGACATCCACGAGGCGCAAGTGTCGCTGCGCACCCGCGAGGCCCTGATGCTTGCGGCCGTGGCCGGGCTCGAAAAGGAAACGGCCGACGAGGTGGCCGCACGAGCGGCGGAGGTTCGCGAGGCGCTCAATCAGCCGGACAACGAGGTTCACGAGCCGGCACTGGCGCCGTATCTCGCGCTGTTGGACCGACTCGCGGAGTTGTTTGCCACAGCAGCCGAGGGCCTGGGGTTAACGGAAGCGTCGGCCGTGCGTGCTTTGATTGAGCAACTCGAGGAAGCGCTTGCGTCGGCAGAGGTCGAGCCGTTGCGCGCACCCATGGAGGTGCCGCTCGACCGGCTGCGGCAGTATGCCGAGGTGCTGGAGAATCCGGATCAGTTCGCCGAGTTGACGCTCGAAGGCCCGGACTCCGTGGAAACGCGCCAGGTAACGGTGACCGGTACGGTTTCCGGCGCGCCGCTGGATATTGTCTTCCTTTACATCAATGGCCACGAGCAGCGCACGGCGGTAGAGGACGGCACGTTCGAGGCCGTGGTGATTCTACGTACCGGCGACAACCGGATTGTCGCCTCCCCGGTAGACAGTCCGAACCACCCCAATGCGGAAGAGATTCGCGTGGTCGGCGACTTCGCCAGTGCCGTGGTTACGGTCATGCTGACCTGGGATACCGCGACCGACCTCGACTTGCGCGTCGTCGAGCCGGACGGCACGGAGATCTCTTGGCGTCGCCGCATTGCCCGCGGCCTTCACGGCCGACTTGACACCGACGAGCGAGCCTACGGCCCGGAAAACTACTCGTTTACCGTCCAACCCGGCCAGCAAATGCCGCAAGGGGAGTACCGCGTTTACGTGGATTACTTCGAGGGAGATGAGCCGGTGAACTGGGAACTCAACATTGTCTGGTTCGAAGACACGCCCGACGAGATCAACTTGGAGTTGACAGGCCACATTGACCCGGCCGAGGACGCGCGAAATGTGCGCGCATACACGTTCCATGTCGACGAAGAGGGGCGGCTCCTCGAGGAAGACGACAATGACAACAACGACGGGAACGCGGAAAACGGCGAAGCGGGTGCCAACGGGCGCAGAGATTAAAGCGGCAACAAGCAAAGTGGTGAGAGGTTGTGCACGCTAGCGCCTACATGCCCACGGACTGCGGCCCGTGGGGCGTTCCCAAGCATTCGTGTTCCCGCTGCAATCAAGCATTGTGGAGCACGTGATTTGCAGGCAACTCATTTGTTCGCTTCCATTTCCGAAATGCGGCGTTTGATGGTGACGACGCTGTCGGGGTTGAGGCTCATGGTGTCAATGCCGCTCTCGACGAGGAAGGCGGCGAAGTCCGGGTGGTCGCTCGGCGCCTGGCCACAGATGCCAATTTTGATGCCGGCCTTGTGGGCCTTTTCAATTGCCTCGGCAACGGCGGCTTTCACAGCGTCGTCGCGTTCGTCGAACATCTTCGAGAGCAGTTGCGAGTCGCGGTCGACGCCGAGCACGAGTTGCGTTAGGTCGTTCGAGCCAATGCTGAAGCCGTCGAAGCGTTTGGCAAACTCCTCGGCAAGGATGACGTTGCTGGGGATCTCGCACATCATGTAGACCTGCAGGCCCCGCTCGCCGCGCTTCAGGCCGTGCTCCGCCATCAGCGCCAACACCTCGTCGGCCTCGACCGGCGTGCGCACGAAGGGCAGCATGGGAATCACGTTGGTAAGGCCAATCTCGTCGCGGACGCGTTTGATGGCGAGGCACTCCAGCGCAAAGGCGTCGCGGTAGCGCTCGTGGTAGTAGCGCGACGCGCCGCGGAAGCCGAGCATGGGATTTTCTTCTTTGAGGCGCTCGAACTCGCCGCCGCCGAGCAGCTCCGCATATTCGTTGGTCTTGAAGTCGCTCGTGCGGACAATCACCGGCTTGGGGTATTGCGGCGCGGCAATGCGGGCAATGGCCCAGGCGAGCTTGTCGACGAAGTACTGCGCCTTGTCCTTCCAGGCGGCGGTCAGCTCGGCAATGATCTCCTTGGCGCGCTCGTCCTTGAGCTGGTCGTAGCGCAGCAGCGCCATGGGGTGGGCCTTGACGTACTCGCCAATGGCGAACTCAATACGGGCGAGGCCAATGCCGTCGGCGGGGAGCTTCCACCAGCGCTCGCTTGCCTCGGGGCTTGCAATGTTGAGCATGATTTTTGTCTGCGTCTTCGGGATGGTCTCGAGGTCAATCTCGGTGGCCTCGTACCGCAACGTCCCCTCGAAGATTTTGCCCGTCGCCCCCTCGGCGCAACTGACCGTGATTTCCTGGCCGTCGCGCAGTTTGCTTGTCGCCTCGCCGCAGCCGACCACGGCGGGGATGCCCAACTCGCGGCTGACAATGGCGGCGTGGCTCGTGCGGCCGCCAGCGTCGGTGACAATGGCCGCGGCCCGCTTCATCAACGGCACCCAGTCGGGCGTGGTCATGGTGGTGACAAGGATGTCGCCGCGCTGAAAGTCGTCAGCATGTTCAATATCCGTGAGCACGCGGCAGCGGCCGGCGGCAATGGCCTCGCCAATGGCGAGCCCGGAAAGCAAGAAGTTGCCCTCTTCGAGGCGGGCGAAGGACTTCAGC
>SKZP01000110.1 GCA_007127275.1 Planctomycetota bacterium | reverse complement strand
GTCGAGGGTACGCGGCGCGTCGTCGCGTTGAAACGGGATCACGCCGTCGGACGGGGTGCCGTGCGCCTCTTCCGCGGCTTCCTCCTCGCGGATGTCGTAGCGTAGCACTGGCAGGCCCTCGGGCAGGCGCATGTGCCAGATGACGTGCTCGGCGCGCACGTTCTCGTAGGCAAGCTCTATCTCGGTCAACTCGCGCATCAACTCGAGGTTGTCACGCATGGTCTCTTCGAGCGGGCGGACGAAGACGACGGCGATGCGGCCACCCGGGTGCAGCAGCGGACCCGCGCCGAAGACGAGGTCCAGCAGGCCGGTCTCGCCGGTCTTTGCCGGGATGTTGCCGACAATGAGGTCGTATTGCTGCGGAAGGGAGTCGTGTGTGTCCTCTTTCGCGTGTTCCTCGGGGCTAAGCAGGCCGGAGTAGCTCAGGCTCGGCAGCGCAATCACGTTGACGAGGCCGTTGGCGGCGGCATTTGCGGCGGTGTAGCGCACGGCGAGCCAGTCGCGGTCGAGGCCGACAACGGTGGCTTGTGGATACTCGACGGCAAGCACCGCGGCGAGTGGCCCCCAGCCGCAGCCAATGTCCAGTATGGCCTGCGGTAGCTCCTCGGTGGCCGCTTGCTCCGGGGCGCTCCTCGGCGCGGCGGCCTCTTTGCGCGTCACAAGTGAGTCAATCAGTGCACGGGTGCCGGCGTCGACGCCGCCGCGGCTGAACAGGCTGTTGCCAATGGTGCAGGCCAGTGTGGTGCCTGCGTGCTGGAAGCGCACCTCGCGGTGGCGGTACGCGTTTAGGGTTTCGTCATTGTCGAACGGCATGGCAAACGCGGCGAACGATCAAGCAAGCGAACACGCCGGCAACGGCAGACGGGGACGTCGCATGACCGTCGACGCCCCCGTCGGGAAAGCAGGTACCGAACACGAAAACGGAGGTGTATGGGAGTCGAACCCACCTGGGGCTTGCGCCCCACAGCGGCTTTGTAGGCCGTGCGCACCACCCGGTACGAAACACCTCCCGAAGAACGACCGACCCGTTGCCGGGTCCAGCACAGAGTAGCGCAACCGCCGGCCGAATGCCACCCCCATCCGCCAGCAAGGCGCGTCTGACGCGTGTGGCTGACACGAGGTGGGAAGGAATCACCCGGGAATTGAGCCAGGGAGCGACTCGGCAGGAACGTCCCCGAATGTGTGCACACGGCCAGCGCGCATTCGCGCAACGCGTCGTGGATCGTTGCGTGGAATGAGGAACCGGCGGTGGATGTTTGGGCTGCGGGGCGGTGGGATCCCGGTGCCTTCGCGTCGCTGGTCGGGGGGTCGTACTCCGGGTCCAAGGAGGTTGCGGCCATGCGTTTCATTGGTTGCATGTTGCTGGGCGTCGCTGTGTTGGCGCTTGTATTTGTGTTTCTATTCGGCTGCCGGACCTATCCACGGGAGCCCGTGGCGCATCCGCCGCCGGAGCCGGTTCCCGAGGATACGGAGGCGTGGGCGCCGCCGAGCGACGAGATCGTGTGGCGCGACCCGGCGTTGAACGACACGCTCGGGCACCTGATCGAGGCGGAGCCGATGCCGGCGATCACCGGACCGCATATGCTGCTCACCCTCGAGGTACCGGCCATGATGTGCCCCAACTGCGAGCGTGCGGTGACTCATTTGGCGCAGAGCATTCCACGCACGCGGGTCGTGGCGATCGACTTCGAATCCGGAATGGTAAACCTGTTGCTGCCGGTCGCTGCGTCGAGTCGCGTGGTGCGCCTGCTGCACACCAACGGCTGGCGCGTCGCCGCCGCCGAGAGCGACGTCGAATGGGACTGGGAGAACGGCGGGCCGTTTCGCATGGCCGAGCCATACCAACCGGACAACGACGACAACGACAACGACGACGCGGATCCGACCGACCAATGAAAGATGTCGAGTCGAGATGCCGGCTCGGCGACGAGTTCCCGCTCGAACAGGCTACACCGTGCTCGAGCGCGTCGCGGCGTGCTGCTTCGGACGAACGAGCACGTAGTCAGCGGCGTCACGTGCGAGCTGGACCGGCTCGGTGGCGTTGCCGACTTGCAAGGTAAGCGCGCGCCCCCCGCTGTCGAGCAAGTCGAACTCGACCGCCGGGCGCACACCGAGGGTCGCATAGGTGCGCAACAGCGCCGGGTCATGGTCGCTGACCTGCACGACCGTCGCCGCGCACGGCCAAGACGTCACTGACTCCGCGAACCGCGAGAGCGGCTCGACGTTCTCCGGCAGGCGAATCCTCAAGTCGGCACTTGGAATCGGCGCTCCGTGCGGGTCGGTGCTCGGGTAGCCGAGCAAGCGGTCCATGCGCTGTTCGAGATCCTCCGAGATGACGTGCTCGAGTCGCTCCGCCTCTTCGTGTACGCGGTCCCACGGCACCTCCAGCACCTCGGCCAGAAAGGTTTCGATCAAGCGGTGATGCCGGATGACGCGAAGTGCCTCTCGTTCCCCCATCTCCGTGAGGTCAATGCCGCGGTAGGGTCGGTGCTCGACAAGGTTCGCCTCGGCCAGCTTCTTCACCATATCGGTGGCCGAGGCGGGCGCCACAGAAAGGTGCCGCGCCAACTGCGTTGTGCCGACCTTCCCGGTCAGCTGGCGCAGGTGGTAGATCGCCTTGAGATAATCTTGCACAGCCGGTGTCTGCGGCACCGCGAACGCCCTCCCTACACGAACCGTACCCGAGCCCCGCGGCGAAATCAAACAGTCGCCGCACGCGCCCAGCGACGAAGTGCGGACGGTCCGGGGTTGCTTGCCACGCGATCGTTATGGCTGCTGGGCCGGGGGGACAATCAAGCTGAGGCCGATCGTGGGGTCGTGGGCGCGAGTCGCCTCTTGCGGATGCGGGTGGATGGTGAACTCGCCGGTGATCGCGATGCGCGCGTCGAAAAAGTGGCCGCCGAGCAGCGTGAAGTCGGGCCGGCCGAGCACGACGTGGGCGTGGATGAATGGCGCCTCGTCGACCCAGGTGATGTTGCCGAGAAAGCTGACGAGTTCGGTAATCTCGGGAACTTCCTTGCGGCGATACTCCTTGGCCGCGAGGTCGTAAAAACCGATGTCGGCCTGACCCACCGCTCCAATGCCGCCAATGGTGCCGGTTCGCACGTTGTGGGCGCGCAAAAAGGCGTCGAGCCCTTCGCGAATCCTCGTACCCTTGCTGAGCACACAAAGCAGTCGCGGTTGTGCCATATCCCCTCTCCCTTGCTGTCACCTTACGAAGCGGCGCCGGAACGTCCGGCTCTCGGTTTGCCCGCGACGCGCAGCGGGTCGTCACTCCCTTGACAGTGAGCCGGTGGGGGGGCGAGAGACCCCACGTGTGGCGTGCTCCGTTTCTACGAGGCGGTGGACGAACTCGAAAGAGAGCGACCAACGACGAGTTTGTGCCCCC
>SKZP01000017.1 GCA_007127275.1 Planctomycetota bacterium | reverse complement strand
TTGACGAAACAAGGCGAGCGCAGGGTGCCAGCCCGGCGAGGCGAACCTTGTGGTTGCGTGCTTTGTCTCGCGGGGCTTGCCGTTTGCGCCCGACGTCCTCGAGATCTGCGCTCCGAGTGTGCCTTTCCGAACGGCTGGGAACTTACCCCGCCAACGCGTTCCGCGCCGCGGCACTCCAGGCGTCGTCGGGGGCAATCACCCGCTCGAGAAGCGGCGCATAGACCCGCGGCGCATGTCCGAGCAGCTGTGCGAGGGCGTGGACGCCGTAGCGGCGGTGCACCGCGGCCGTCTCCTCCGCTGATGAGGCGCCGACAGCGAAGGCTTGCGGCAAGGGCAATTGGTTGAGGTGAAACAGGTTCAAGTTCGCGTCAATCTTCAAGCGAATCAGCCAGTCGAGTTCGTCGTCGTTGAGCCAGCCGCAAAGGAACAGATGGTCGCGCAAGTCGGCGACGGGGTCGTTCTCCTCCGTGCCGGTGGCGAAAGCGGCCGTGCGTTGCAGCTCGGCGGTGGCGAGGCTGTTGCCTGCGACGACGCCCGGCGGCAGGACCGTTGCAATGAGTACGCGGCGGTTGCGCGAGTTTTGAATCAGGCGCACCGCACAGCGAAATCCGGGCACGTCTTGCGGCGACGGCACGGCGGCGGGGGTCGGCGCCGAGGCGCTCGGTCGCGCGAGGTCGACGGGGCGCACCCAATACCGTGGGCGCGGCAATCCGCGCTCGTCCAACGGCGGCGACTCCTTCACCCACACGGCTCGCTCGTGGGTCGCTCCATCCCCGTGGGGCTGCGTCCCCGCCCAGTTGGGACGGAATTGATAAATCATCTTCCCCTCGAAAACGGGCAACCCCTCGCCGAGCGTATTGAAGCGCCAGCGGTCGAGCGTCATGTCCAGCTCGCGCCGCCAGCCAACGCGCAGCACGCCCACAGGTGCCGCAGCCTCACTGGCGCCGTCCTCCGCAGTACCGGCGCGACCGCGACGGCGGTTGTTGCCGCCGAGCAGGGGGGCGCCGTCGTACAAGCGCGTGAGGCGCGCCACGTCGACCGGCGCGTCGACCTCCGGAATGGAGAGGGAGCTGGGGGAGACCAGCTCGATCAAGCGCCGCGGCAGTCGCACCTCCGGCCCGCCGGCTTTGCGAGTGACCACCACGGGCGTCGCGGCCTCATGCGCCGCGGCGGCCGACGGCGCTGCGGGCGTTTTCTCGGGCACCGCCGAGGACTGCGACGGCATTGCCTCGAGCTCGGCCGCGCGGCCCCGCCCACTGGCGCGCAGCGTCACGAAGTTGACGACGCTGGTGATTCCGAAGGTCTCCTCGGCGCTTGCGTAGCGTGTGACGTACAGCGGTGCGTGGTGCTGCAATGCCTCGCAGCGTAGCTCGCTCGCTCCGAGGTCAATGCAAATGGAGTAGGGAAGCACGAAGCCGAGCCGGCCGTTCGCGGCGAGCAACGCCAAGGCACGCTCGAGAAACGCCTTATACAGGTTCGCATCCCCGCGGCCGAGGAAACGAAACCGTGCGCGCAACGCCGCCGCATACTCTTTGGCGTGAACGCGGTAGGCCTCCCACTCCGCGGCCAAGCGTGCGTCCTCGGCGAGGAGCCGCTCGAGCTCGGCGTCGAATGCCTTGCGGTTGAGCCGCTGCAGGTGCGGCAACCGCTCGGCGAAAAACTCGCGGACGAGTGGCTTCACTTTGTCCCACGGCGGGTTGCCGAGCACCACGTCAAAGCCCCCGGCGGCGGCCACGGCCGGAAACGCAGCGCCCCAGTCGAGCGGCACCGGCGCTGCCGGCGTATCTTCTCGCATCCCGGCGGGCGCGCCGCCTCCGTGGTCTTGCTCGGCAATGCCGTTGCCGAGCAGTGCGTCGCCGACGCGCAGGCTGCGGCGCAGGGCCGCCACGAGTTCGTCGCGTGATGGCTGCTGTTCTCGCGGTGACGGCTGCGCGAGCGTTTCCCCGTCGAGTGCGGCGTGAAACAGCAGCACGCGCGCAATGCCCACCGCGACGGCGTCGCAATCCACGCCGTGCAGGCTGTGCGCCACCGCAGTCGCCGCGCCGTGTCCGTACTCCCGAAGCACGGCGAGCGCGGCAAGCAGGAATGCACCGGTGCCACAGGCGGGATCCACGAGTCGCAACGGCACCCCGTCCCGTTTGTCTTCAAGGGTGCCCGAGTCACCGTCCCTCTTCGCACCCTTGATTCGGTCGGCGAGGGTCTCGGCGGCGAGGCGGTACGCCAAGGCATGCGGCGTGTAAAAGCAGCCGCCGGCTTTGCGGTGCCCAGCGGGCGCGTCCAATGTAACGGTGCCGCGCTCGGCGTCGTAGCGCGGCGGCCTGCGCAGCCATTGCTCATACGCGGGACCGAGCTCCTGCGGCGTCAATTGCCGGGGCAATGTCGCGGCGAACTCGTCAACAAGCGCGTCGTGCTCTGCCTCCCAGCCGGGGACACTCGGCCATATATCCGACTCGGCCAGCCGCTCGCGCAAGCAGTTCCACTCGTGCTTGTCCCGGATGCCGTTCGGCGGGGCAAGCGCCGCAAGCAGCAGCCGGCCCAGCACGCGGCGCGCAAGTCCGGCACGCACCTCATGCGTTTCCGGCATCCGCCATGCAAACGCGAGCTCCGGCGACGCCACAAGTGCGCGCAACGTCTCGGCAAGTGTTGCCTCGCACGAGGCATCTTCAGCTTGCGGATGCGCATCCGTCGCTGCAGGACTCATGTGACACGGTGCTCCACTACTGCCATTCGTCGCCGCGCACGGATCATCCCCGCCGCGCGTGCGACCCTTGCCCTAGAGGCCTGCAACGCGGGGTTTGCGCCCCACAAAGCCCACGGATTTCGCGCGTGGGTTGAACCGTAATTCACGTGCGACCCACGGGCGAAGCCCGAGGGCTTGGCCTCCGTCTCGCACAGCCTTCGCTCGGGAGGCTCAACGTTGGGAAGGTCCTTCCTGCGAGCTCTCCCTTGTCGCAGAGTTAGCGGATGCTGACGTTCACTTTCAAGTCGGCACGGCGGTAGACGGCGGGGGATTCGCCTTGGGCAACGAGTTCCTGCACCCGACGGTTCGCCTCACGCTCGTTGGCGACCGCTTCGAATTGCCAGCGAGAGCGTTTCTTCGAGGCAATCATAAACTGCGGGGCGTCTTGCCCGGTGACCGTCGAGCCACTCTTGCCGCCCCGGCCGCTGGTGACTTGAAACTCCCCCTTGCGCAACTGCTCAACGGCCTTCGGACCAGCGTCGTGTGCGGCCTTCGCTTCTTTGGTGCGATCAAAGGACAGCATCGTGTTAAACTTATTGCGCACCATCTCCATCAGTTGCTGGATGGTCAGGCTCGGATCTCGTTCCAGCTGCTCAATCACCCACAACTGCTTTTCTACCGTCTTTCCGGAAGGGCCGCGCCGGCCCTGG
>SKZP01000653.1 GCA_007127275.1 Planctomycetota bacterium | reverse complement strand
GGGCGGGCCTCCGCGCTGCCTGGTCCGTCCCGCCGGCGGAGTACGACGGCGCGCATTCATGCAGCATACGGATTGGCGCTGAACCATCCCTGTTCGGGGCGCGGGCGGAGGCCCGCCCTGCCTACTTTCGCACCGGCAGGCGCAGAGGCTCGCCCTACCTACGGAAGTCGCCGTGTTATGTAATGCGGCCAACAAAATCCGGCTGCACGCTCCCGCTGCTGAAGCGGCGAGCGCAGGCGAGCCGCACGGCGCGTTCGCGGTGACGGGCGCAGCGAAGCGCCCACAGCCCTCGGCCCATTACAGAACACCCACGTTCGCTCGTGCTGCTGCTACTACCGCTGCTGCTACTACCGCTACTGCGCTACTACCGCGCGGCGGCGACCATGCGTGGAAAGAATCTCGCGGGCCGCGGCTCTACGGTGCGACGTCGTCGCTCAGGTATGCAGCCAGCTCTTCAGCGCGTCGCGGACTTGGTCCGGCTGTACCCCGCGGTACTTGGTAACGACCACGGCAATGCGTCCCCCTTCGCCGCCCGGGTGCGGCTCGACGGCAAACGTACCCTCGGCGCCGTAGAACCCTAGCTTCCAGTAGCGAAAGCGACCGGTTAGCGACTCCCAATCCATCTCTACCTTGTCGCGATGCTCCTTGAGCGCCGAGACGAGTCGTGCCCGCAACGCCGAGAGTTCCAAACTATACGGCAACTCGAACCTCATCCGTACGTCTCCGCTGAGTTGTGTTGTTGGCTGGTTGCTGCTCTTCATGCGACGAGCGAGTCTGTCGCGGTATCCGGCGCAAACGCACGTCGACCGACGAAACGTTCCACGTCCTCACAAACATCGGCACGGGTGCGACGCATCCTGACCCCATCTACGCGAAACCCTCGCGCCCCCTCGGAAACAAGGCGCTCACACACAACCATGCATGAGATAACCCGACGCCACGTCGCAAGTTGTGCACACGCTTCGTATCCAAGCGCAGGATTTCGGATTCGTCAAGCAGCGCCGTGCATTTTCCGTGCATGTCCGATCTCTGGGCCGGATGTATTTACAAGCCCATGGGCTTCGCACCTTTGATTCCGGCTTCACTCCCCGGGCGAAGCCGAATGCCGGTACGGTTCTTGCACCAAACCTCTGTCAGACACTTACTTCCGACGTCGAGCGACTGCGCTCGGCTCTACTTCGTTGTCGTCGGTTGCGCGGGTCGCTCAACGTTCGGAATCACTTTCCTGTCAGCTCCCAAGGGAGCGCAGAACTCGGGTCCTGCACTCACCTAGCTTCGTGGAATCTTTCGGCATTCGGGCGACGTCCGAGGGACTCGCTGCGAGAACGTTCACAACTTGGGAACCAACGCACGCATTGGTGAACGGTCAAAGTGGCCCATGTCACGCTCGGCCGGCGTCTACGGCCGCCTCTTGAATTGTACGGCGCAAGGCGGCGGTGGCCGCGGCAACGTCGGGAGCTTGCGTGACCGCGGTGACGAGGGCAATGCGCATGGCGCCGCGCCCAACAAGCTCGGCGAGGTGTTCTTGCTTGATGCCGCCCATGCAGGAGAACGGAATCGAGAGGCGCGCAGCAACGGCTTCGACGGCTTGCGCACCGAGAAATTGCTGGTGCGTCGCCTTCGTCTCCGTGGGAAACAGCGGGCCAATGTTGATGTAGTCCGCACCCTCGGCCTGTGCTTCGAGCGCCTGTTCGAGGCTGTGCGTCGAGCGGCCAAGCAAAAGATCCGGAGCGAGGCGACGCGCAGCCTCAAGCGGCAGGTCGTCCTGGCCAAGGTGTACGCCGTCGGCCTCGACGGCAAGGGCCATGTCGAGGTGGTCGTTGAGGATCAACAGCGCGCCGGCTTGCCGAGTTTTTTCGCGTGCCGCTTGAGCAAGCTCAAAAAGTTCTCGCGCCGACTTTTCCTTTTCGCGCAGCTGCACGCACGTCGCGCCGCCAGCGAGCAACCCGTCAAGCACCTCAAGGGTCGAGCGCCCCGCACTCAACGGCTCACTTGTCACCGGATAGAGATCAATGGCGCGAAAGCGCGCACAACGTTTCGCACGCAACGCGGAGGTCGTGCTCGACATGCTCATGGGAGGTCCCAAGTTTCTGCAACGACGCCATACCCACCGACTGCGTCGTGGGCTCCCGTGTTTTGTTAAAGGCCCAGCTTACATCTACGTGTGCGCGGTCAAGAAGCGAGCGCAGGGCAGCACCCTGCGCTCGCCTGAACCCGTGCAATCTTGACGCCTCGCTGGGCTGACGCCCTGCACTGGCCTTTTCTAGTGGCGCTTTGCGGGGCGGCGAATTAGACGTTTGCGTCGACGAGCTCCCAGACTACTTGAGGAGCGTTGTCGCCGAGGCGGCGGTTGGGCAACTTGAGGATGCGTGTGTACCCGCCGGGGCGCTCGGCCATGCGAGGCCCAATGTCCTCGAAGAGCTTTTGGATTACCGTGCGGTGACGGTCGTTGGCCGTGGCGACCGGGTCGCCGTCGCGGTCGTAGAGCTTCTTCTTGCCAATGCGCGTGATGGCGAGGCGGATAAAGTGGAGTTGCTTCTGATAGGCCGCCTTGACTTCTTCGTCGGTGCTCGCGGCTTCGATCGCTGCGTTCGCCTTGCGCGCCATGGTGATGATCTTCTCGGCGTGTGGGCGCAACTCCTTCGCCTTTGCCTCGGTGGTGATGATCCGCTCGTGGGTGAGCAACTGATTGATCAGGTTCGCCTTGAGCGCTTTGCGGTGATCGGTTTCCCGGCCGAGCGAGCGGCCGCGCTTACGGTGACGCATGGTCGTTGTCCTCCTCTCGAACGTTGAACAGGATTCACGCCGGCGACCGGGAACCGAGTGCCCGAGAGAAGAACACACGCGGCCGCGCACCGGCGAAAAGAGAGTTGCTAGTTGCAAGTGAAAGGAAACGAGCCACTTGCCACCAGCAACTACCCACTAGCCACACCTCCCAGTATTGTGTCCACATCCATGCCGAGCTCCAGGCCTAGTTCGGTGAGCTTGGCTTCGATTTCGGCCAACGTGTTCTTGCCGAAGTTGCGCAGCTTTAGCATGTCGCTTTCGGTGCGGCGGCACAAGTCGGCAAGGGTGTGGATCTCTTCGCCGACGAGGCTGTTCGTCGCCCGCTGGCTCATGTGTAGGTCGGTGATCTTGGTGAGCAGCTTGTCGCGTAACTCGTTGAGTTCGCTCGTGTCGCCAATCGCCGCTTCCTGCACCGCCATGGCGCCGGTGTCGAGGCGAACATCCTGGCCGACCTCGCGGCCTTGCTCGAAGTATTGCACGAACGGGTTGAGGTGCTTGCGCAGGATCTTGGCGGCCTCGACAAGCGCCATCTCCGGCGAGACGGTCCCGTTGGTCCAGATCTCGAGGAAGAGCTTGTCGTAGTTCGTCATCTTCCCCACGCGCGTGTTCTC
>SKZP01000276.1 GCA_007127275.1 Planctomycetota bacterium | reverse complement strand
GTGGCCTCGGAGGTGAACGCGACGAAGCGTCCGTCGCCGGAGATCACCGCGTCAAACGAGGGGCCGTTGCCCGAGCCGCCGCCCTGTGCTTCCGGAACGCGGCTGGCCAAGATCACCTGGCCGAGTAGTACGTCCACGACATAGACGTCCTCAACGCCGTTGGTGTCCCCCAAGACAATGTCGTGATCCGTCACGAAGGCGATGAACCGGCCGTCGTCGCTGATACTCGTGTTGTGGGCCTCGATGTCCAGGTCGAAGAAGTCGGCCCAGAACGGCGAGAGATTGTAGGGCCAGGGATTCGACTCGAGCCCGTCAATGGTCACGGTCATCAAGCCCGCGGAAATGGAGCTTGGCACCTCGACGGTCAACTCCGTAGCGCTTGCGTCGGTGACGTTGCCGGGCATGCCGTCGAACTCGACGGTGTTGTTCGCCGGGTCGTCGGAGAAGCCGAGCCCGAAGAGGGTGACAGTAAAGTCGTCGTGCAGGAAGTGGGGGAGCAGCCCCGTAATGCGTGGCAAGATGTCGAACGGCTCGGAGCTCGCCATCAGGTTCCCGGAGGTGGCCTGCAGCGTGAAGCCGGCGCCGGCCCGGTCCAGCGAGAGGTCGTCGAAGGTGGCGACGCCGTTGTCCGCATTGACGTGCAACGTGCCGTCGAGCTGGGCACCGGCGGGGTTCATGTCAAGCGCAATCTCAACCTCGGCGTCGGTGGCGACGAGGTTGTTGTCGTTGTCACGCAGCTCAAGCGTGATTGCCGGCTCGATCTGCGCGGCTGCGTTGGCGTCGCTCGGCTGTTGCGTGAAGAGCAGTTGCGTCGCCGAGCCGACGGCGGTGATGGTGAAGCGCATGTCGGTCGTCGCCCAGCCGTCGGTGGCCGAGAGGTGCAGCACAATGGTGCCGGCCATTTGCGCTTCCCCCTCGAGCGAGACGGTCGCCTCGTCCTCGTCGGTCGCTTCTCGCGGCAGGGTCGTAGTGAAGCCGAAGGCGGCGGCGTCCTCGATCTCGCTCGAGCCGTCGATATCCACCGTGAGGGTGACCGATTCCTCGAATTCGCTGCGGCGGTGCGCGGTCACGCTGAAGTCGAGCGAGTCGTTCACCGCAATGAACGTGTGGAAATCATGAAATCCCTCCTGCTCCACCTCCCCCGGCCCGGTGGGCAATTGAATGCTCGGCACGGGACGCTCAGTGGCGCGAAAGCACCCGTGGAGGGTGAGAAGCGCCGGCAGCCCCAGCGCAACGGCAGCAAAAAAGGCAAGACGTGCGCGGTGCGAACTCGAAGTCGAGAACATCATAACGGGGCCTCCGAGTGACAGACAATAACCGGAAGTCGCGACGCGGCATCCGAGAAAGGGTGCGGAATCTTGGACCCTTTAGGGTAAGTTGTCCGCGTATTCGGGTACACCTTTTTTGGGACGAAACCCGTAAGGGACGAAGTCGTCCCGCCTCGCCGGGCTCATGCGCCGCCGGTTCTGACCTTGCCGGTCACCTGGAAAACGGTTTGCAGCAACTCGTCGCTGCTGGTCGGTCGTGGCTTCGTTTGCAGGGCCTCGTGGATCATTTCGCTTGCTTCGCGCTCCGTGTAGTGCAACAGCGTCGTGAGCACCTTGTGCGCATCCTCAATGATCTCCAGCAATTCCTCACCGGATCCCGAGCGTTGGGGGGCGGTTGTCGCCGCGGCGGGGGAAGTGACTTGAGCGCTCGCTGCTCCGGGGGCTGCGCCACTTGACTCGTCGGTCGCGGGTGCGGCGGCGGCGCTGGCCGTTGCGGCGTGCGTGGTGTCGCGCAGCAGGGCGAACTTGCCGGCCTTGCCCTGCAGATGCGCAATGATCTTCTTCGCCGTGCTCGGTCCCACCTCCGGCAAACTCTTCAAGGTGCGCTCGTCGGCCCGTTCAATGGCCGTGGCCATACGGCTCAGCGGGATGGCCATGGCTCGCGCGGCCTTCTTTGCGCCGAGTCCGCCGACGGTGAGCATCAACTCGAAGAACTCGCGCTCGACCTGGTCGAGAAAGCCAATCAAGCGTTGGTGCATGCCGCTGCTCATCTGACCGCCTTCAATGTAGGCGTGCAGATACAGCACCACCTCCTCTCCGAGCGGTGGGAGCCGCGGCACCACGCTGGTCGGCAGCAACACCTCGTACCAGATGGGGCCGACTTCGACGTAGGCGACGAGTCCTTCAAGCTGCACGAGTGTCCCGCGAATGCGCGCAATCACCGTTGCCTCCGGTGGCTTGTGTACGAAAGGGAGGGGTCAAGAACCTCGACGGCAGGTAAAGTGCTAGCTACGAACCGCGCGCCTCTCCGGCAGCGCTTCCGAGTCGCGTGCAACCTTTTAGCTTACCCCCTGGTTCGCGAGTCGACAGCCACGCTTCAGTTAGGACGGGTCGCGGCACTCGGGTGTGCCATCTCGTCGGCTTCGTCGCTGCCCTCGTCGAGCGGGGTCATGTGCTCCAGTGCCGCGAGCAGGTACTCTTGCCACTTCTCGCCGGTGCGGCGCCCGAAAAAGCTTCGCGCATCCGCCTCGCCACGGCTCTCCTCGTAGCTCGCCTGCGGCAACGTCGCCCCCCAGTAGCCGCCGGTGTGGCCGACGGTCCAGGCGTCGGCGTATCCGCGCTCCCGGGCGGCGGCGCGCAAGGCCTCTTGATGCCTCGCCCCCGGCTCCGACGGCCAGCCGGCAAGCAGCACCCCGCCAAGCCGCAGCAAACGCAACGGCGCGGGTCGCTCCACCCAGTCCGCTTCATACAACACCGCAAGTGGCGCCGTCACCGCCGCCCCCACGGCCCCGCGTGCGGCGGGGACCCGTGCCGCCGGAACCGGCGCTTCGAGGCGCAGCGGATGCAGCACCACGTCGCGGTGTGACGCTTCGGGCTCGAACGGAAACGGCGCAAGCGGCGGCAACATGCTGCGCACGCGCTCGGCGTAGCGACGCACCGCCTCAAGGTCGGCAGCCTCCGTCTCGAGCTGCGCCGCCACGTCGCCGAAATTGCCGGGCAACACACACACCACCGTCGCGGGATTCTCCGACTCCAGTTGACGAGCGAGTTCGGCCGGCCAGTCGCCGCTGAGTACTCGACTCTCCTCGGCGAGCAGCGCGCCGGGTGCGGGCACATAAAGGAGTTGCGCAAGGGGCAGGCCGTGTTCCGCATGCCGGAAGACAACGCGTCGCGGCTGGGTGCTCGCGGGTTCGAGATACGGCCGGGCGCCGTTGCGGCTTCCGCGCACAAGCGGCGGGGGTTGCTGCGCGGAGGGGGTGTCGTTATCAGTGGGCGTTGCCTCGTCTCTGCCGGCTTCGCTTGGTCGCGGCGTCGCGGCGTCGTAGTACATCGCCGCGGGCTGCATCCGCCGCATGGCAATGCGCACCGCCGACTCGGCGGCAATGAGGCGGCGGCGCTCCGCCGCTTCGCG
>SKZP01000055.1 GCA_007127275.1 Planctomycetota bacterium | reverse complement strand
CGCCACGAGTTCTTCATGCAGGAACTGCCGGGGATCCTCTGGCAGGACTGGCTCCATGGCGGCTTGGGGTTCTCGAAGCCGATGATTTACATGTTCATCGCTTCGGTGCTCGTTTGCCTCGTGTTCATCCCCGTGGCGCGGAATTGGCAGCTGGTGCCACGGCCGCGCGGCGGGGGCTTTCTCGGCATGCTCCAGGCGCTCCTCGAGCCGTTGCTCGTCTTTATCCGCAACGACATCGTTCGCGCGCAGATCAAGGCGCCGCACAAACACGGCCACAACGGCGACGGCGACGAGCACAAGCATAAGGCGAGCCACCCCGACGGCGGGCTCCACGACAGCCACGGCCAGACCCGCGGCGCCGGCATCGACCCCACCGCCGAGGGTTCCGTCTCCGCCGCCCAGGAGCCGCCCCTTTCGCAGAAGCGGCGCGACGAAATGTTCGCCGACTTGTTTGTGCCATTTCATTGGACGCTCTTCTTCTTCATCCTCTTCTGCAACTTCATGGGGCTGACCCCGGACGGCTCGACGCCGACGGCGCAGATCACCGTCACCGCGACGCTCGCCTTGGTCTCGCTGTTGGTGATTATGGGAAGCGGGGTCTATCACAACGGCGCCTTTCGCTACTGGTACAACTTCGTGCCGCACGACATCCCGCCGTTCTACTTGAAGGTGATTCCGAACCCGATTTGGCTGCTCGTCTTTCTCATCGAGTTCGTCGGACTGTTCTTCAAGCCCGTCGCCCTCGCCATTCGTCCGTTCGCGACGATGACCGGTGGGTTCGTGATGGTGAAGGTGCTGTTGCTCTTCGCCGCGTGGATGGAGCTGTTCCATCCGTTTGCCGGGCAGGAGCCCGGCACGCCGATTTGGCTCGGCATCCCCATCGCGATCATTTCGGTGCTGGGGGCCGTGGCGATTTACTTGCTCGAGTTGATCATCGGTCTTGTCCAGGCCTACGTGTTCACGCTGTTGACGGCGACGTTCATCGGCATGGCGATCAACCAGGACCACTGATCGGCGAGGCAAGGAGTGCGGAGATCGCCGGGGGCGGCCACGTCTCCCGGCGCGGACGACGCCGGTCCCTCAACGCGGGCGGCTCGCCGACACCGTCGAGAAGCGTGGCAAACCGCGAGGGCGTCGCCTTCGCGGAGGAATGAAACGATCGCTAGGATCGCAACGGAAACTGCCGAAGGAGGAGGCTTTCCATGTTCGATATGCTACTTGCTACGGTCTCCGGCGAAGTCGCCGTAGGCGCCGGTTGGGCGGTCGTCGGTGGCGGCTTGGCTGCGGGCCTTGCCGCGTTGGCTGCGGGGATCGGCCTCGGTCGCATTGCCCACGGTCGCGCCGACGCGATTGCACGCCAGCCCGAGGCGGCTGGCGACATCTCCGGTGGCTCGCTGCTGCTGGGCTTCTTGGTCGAAGGTGTCGCGCTGTTTGCCTGCGTCATCGCCATTCTCGGCGTGATGGGTGCCACCGTCGCGTTCGACCCGGCGGGCTATAAGCAGGACCAAGAGGAAGACGGCGCGCAAACCGTCGCCCCGGCGGAGACCGACGGCGAGCACGTTGACGTGCTGCGCTACGACGACGAGGAAGACGACTCCTAACCGGGCGTGCTCCTTTGTGCCGGGTCTCGGAGGCGGGTCGCTGCTCGCGGCTTCGCCTCCGAGGTGCCCGCGCACCGCGCGCAAGCAAGAAGCCGGTGGACGTTCCGAAACGAATTGGTATTTGCGCAGTCACCGCGCCCGAATCTGAACCGACGCGAAACATCCGCTTGAGGAAGCCCTAGCCATGACGACGTTCTTGACCAGCGCCGACCTGTTGATCTTCCTCGCCGAGGCCGACCCGTATCCCGATCCGCTCACGATCGAGTTGAGCATGTTCGTCTATACGGTGATCGCGTTCCTCGTCCTGCTGTTCATTCTGACGAAGTTCGCCTGGAAGCCGATCGCCAAGCTGCTCGACGAGCGGGCCGACAAGATCGAGGGCCAGATCGAGGAAGCGCGCCGCATCAAGAACCTCGCGGAGCAGCGCGTCAAGGAATACGAAGAGAAGATCGCCGTCGTGCACAAGGAGATCGAGGAGTTGAAGGACGCCGCGCGCAAGCAGGGCGAAGAGCTCAAGCAGCAGCTCGAGCAAAAGGGCCGCGAAGAGGTCGAGGAAATGCGCCAGCGCGCCTCGAAGGAGATCGACCTGATGGTCAACAAGGCGCGCGGCGAGTTGCGCGAGATCGTCGCCGGCCTCGCCTTGGAAGCCGCCGAGCGAATCACCGAAAAGAGCCTGGCCGACGAGGATCACAAGCGTCTCGCCGAGGAAACGATCATGCAACTCGGCGGACTGGAAACGAGGCGATAGGACGCTGGCGGCTAGTTGATAGTTGCTGGTGGCAAGGGGTTGTTAGCTAGGGGTTCGTGGTTGGCGGGTAGGGAAAGGGATCGCCGGTTCGTTACCCGTTCGCACGCCACAACACACAAGCCACCAGCCTCTACCAACAGCTCCCAACCACTAGCCACTGGCCACTAGCAACCAGCAACTCGAAACCATGAGCTACCTCGACGTATCCGCAAAAATTGGCCGCATTTACGCGCAGGCGCTCTACGAGAGCGCCGAGAAGGAGAACAAGCGCGGCGAGGTCTACGACGGCCTGCAGGCGGTGCTCGATTTGTATCGCACCTCGGACGAGTTCCGAAGCTTCTACAACTCGCCGCGCATTGCCCGCGAGCACAAGAAGGTGATCCTCGACACGATCTTGAAGGACAAGGTGCCTGAGCTCGTTCGCAAGACGCTCGGCGTGATGGTCGACAAGGGCCGCGAGCCGATGCTCAACAACCTTGTACAGGCCTACGAGCAATATCGTGACGAGGCGGAATGCCGCGTGCATGTCTTTGTGACGAGTCCGAAGCCGTTGGATGATGAAACCCGGGAGGCCATTCGCTCGAAGATCGCCGCGGCCGACAACGACATCATCGTCGAGATGCACGAGCGTGTCGACGAGTCGCTCTTGGGGGGGCTGCGCGTGCGCGTGCGCGACTACCTCGTCGACAACACGATCCGCACGCGGTTGCGTAAGATGCGAAAGCAGCTACAGCGTCATGCCAGCGCCTTTGTCTAGCCGATAGGACCGAAACTCCAGTCGAACGACCTCTTTTCCTACAGCCACGCAAAACCAGGAGCAGCGGGTATGCAGTCGATCAGGGCCGAAGAGATCTCCAGCGTCATCAAGAAATCGATCGAGGAATACGGCTATGACGTCTCCGCCGCCGAGGTGGGGACGGTGTTGGAGGTCGGCGACGGGATTGCGCGGATCCACGGCCTCGAAAAGGTGATGGCCCAGGAGATGATCGAGTTCGACTCGGGCGCCTACGGCCTCGCGATGAACCTCGAGGAGGACTCCATCGGCTGCGTGAT
>SKZP01000522.1 GCA_007127275.1 Planctomycetota bacterium | reverse complement strand
GGCGTCCTTCGCCGCCTGTGCGGCCGCTTCCTCCTCGCTCGGCTTCGGCGGGGGCAACGGGGCAATGCTCGGCGGCGGCACCGGTGCGGCGCGCTCGCGGGGCGCGACGGCCAGTGCCTCCGGCTGCGCCGGCAGCGGCAGCGCGAAGAGAAATCCGCTGCGCACCATGGGACGCGACGCGGTTCCCTCGGTCCCGCTACCGGGGCGCTGCACCACGACCGCCGTGCCGGCCGTTTCCACATCCAAGGCGTCGTGGCCGGCAATCACGCTCCCCTCGGCGAGAAACCGCAGGCCCGCCGCCGCCTCGACGCCGCCCCCGTCCTTGCCGTCCGTGCCGTCCTTGCCCGGGGAGCGCCACGTATCCCAGAGGGGGCTTGCCGCGGCAAGCAGCTTCCCCTCGGCGAATTCGCGCTCGCTCGGACGGTAGCGGGAAAGGACCCACCATGCCGGAGTCTCGTCGCCGGGCGCCGTCGCCGTGCGCTGCTGCTGTCCGTCCACGACGAAGCGACCGCAGCCGACGGAGCGGCCGCCGCCGACGCCGGTCTCGCCGAGATACGCAAGCGCCGCCTCGAAGCGCGCCTTTTCCGCTGCTGCGTCGGCGAAGCGCACGCCGAGCCACAACCCCGCCCCCTCGGCAAAGCGCACCTCGCCGGTGGTGAAGCGTTGCGCCCGCCGGCCCCGCACGCGGTCGAAGCTCGCCTGCACGCGTCGCGTCACGAGCCACGGCGCCCCGAAAGCCTCGCCAGCAGCTCCGTCCCGGCCGTCGTCGTGCCCCGGCAGCTCGACCAATTGCGGCTCGTCGCCGGCCACGCGGATCAGGCGCTGCTCGGCATGCACGTCCCAGCTTGCGGGAACCGGCGCAAGCGGCCCGTGCGCCGCCGTATACGGCAGTGCGCTGGAGAGGCGCAGCCGTGGCTCCTGCGCGCCGCCGGGCAAAGCCTCGTCGACGGGGCTGCCCGCAAGTTCCGCATAGGCGTGCGCCAAGGCGCGGTACAACAAATCCGAGTGCAGGCGCGGAAACGCGTTCGCCCTCGCCCAGTACTTGTCACCGACGCGCAGCGGACTCACAAAGCGCAAACGATATTCGACATAATCCAAAGGCATCACACCAACGGGGGCCGAGCCAAACGAGTCAGCGAGCGAACGGCGCGAATCGTACCACGCCAGCGCCGCAACGCCATTGGTAGATTCTTCGGCTGGCCGGTGGGGGTGCGTCTTGTGTTTGCTTCAGAAACGTTGTTCGGACGAGATCAACTACGTCCCCGAATCTGCGCCGGCGGATGCGTGGTTGCAAAGCGACAGCGGAGTGCGCCCCGGGCGGCGGCGCCCAAGCAATCCAACGCTTCGTTGGTTTACCAAGCCCACGGCCTGCGGCGCTGCGGCCCGTGGGGCGAATTTCGCTGCGCCCCACGGGACCGCTGCTCGCGGGTTCTGTGAGATGGCAGCCGCGGGTGCAACCGAACTCGTCGAGCCGCGGGGGCGTGACCGGCGGAGCGGCAGGAATGCGAGTTTTCGCTACCGCGGTGCGCCTCACGTCGTTTGACCGTGGGGATGCAGCCTTCCTCCACAAGGAGGGGAGATGCCGCACATGCGGGGGAGCCGAGAATGGGGAATCTCACACGCTCGTGGCTTGTTTGCCTTGACAGGGGGCGTGTTGCGGCATAGAGTTGAGGGATGGGTTGTTTGGGTAGGGCCAGCTCCGCCGGTGCCGTTGCCCGCCCAAGTTCGGTTAGGCAAGACTGCCGGCGTTGCGTCCACTTCGCGGCGCTGATCGAAGAAGCCGGCGGATCGTCGTCTAGGGGAAACGAGGAGCCCGATGGCCATCACCATTCACTGCCAATGCTCGCGTGAGATCAAGGTCAGTGAGGCTCTCGCTGGACAGCCGACGCGTTGCCCGTCATGCGGCCGCCGGCATATCGTGCCGCAGCGGGAAGTGCCCCCGCCGACGCCGGTCCAGCAGTGCTGCCGCGAGTGCCAGACGCCGTTGCACGCCCACGCGAATTTCTGTCACGGGTGCGGACTGCCGACGACCGAGCCGGTGCCCGGCGTTGCCTACGGTCCGCCGCAGGTGCCGCACAAGCCGGCCAGTTGGCCCCCCGCGCCGGCCGCATATCCGCCGCCGCCACCGTCGCACTACGAGGCACCGCAACCGCCACAGGCGCATGCGGCACCGCCGCGGCCGCAGCCGCCAATGAGCGACCCGTTCGGCGCCAACCAGCCGTTCCACCAGCCGTCCCCGCACGCTGCGGCCGCACCGCCACCGCAACGGCCGACGCCGCCGCAGCAAGCGCACAGTGACCAGGCGCGCGGCGACCAAGCTCGCGGCGATGAGGATCCGATGGACGGCCCGTTCACCCGTGCCGCCCGGAAGCGTCGCACCAAACCCGCCTCGCCGTTGGGGAATGTCGCGCTGGCCTGCGCCTATATGGGCCTTCTGCTCGGCCTCGTCAGCATCGCTTTCGCCGTGCCGCTCTCCCACGCACTCGGCTGTGGGGGCGGCGAAATCAGCGTCGAGCAGGCCGAGTCGCTGCTCAACCTGCAAAAGGGCATTCTCGCCCTGATCGGCATCTTCGCCGTCTTCGGCATGCTAATGGGCTTCCTCGGGATGTTCCACTTCGGGCACAAGAAATCCGGCGCCATCTGGGGCCTCGTCCTCTGCTTCCTCATCGGTGCCATGGCCTCCGGCGCCACCGAGCGGGTCAACGAGCGCATCGGTGCCTTGTCCGTCTTCGAGAAGCAGGAGCAAGTGGAAGACCAACCGGGCTGGTTCAACAGCAACCGCGGCTGCCCGCTGATGAAAGGCTGCCCGACGTTCGACGACGACGTTGACGACAGCGACGACGCGCAAGACGACAACGAAGACATGTAAGGACACGCGCGTCGCGCCGCCGCCACGCGGAAGCGTAGCCATCACTCACCGAGCCCACCGAGCCCACGGAGCCCCCGCGCCCCGTGGGCTCGTTGCATGACAAGACCGAGGGGGCAGGTCGTAACGTTCGCCCCTCCCCACCCGAGCGCTGACCCGCCATTGGCACGTGACGCTGGTCGTGGATGAGGAGGAGGAAAAGTTACGAACGCTTGAGGTCGAGGAGCGCGAAACCGTTCATTGCGTGATCTGAATGGGAGGAGACTTCGATGCGAGTGTTGGTTGCAGGCGCTTCGGGGGTGATTGGCCAGCCCGTGGTTCGTCGGCTCGTGAGGGCGGGGCATTCGGTGGTGGGCTTGAGTCGGTGGGAGGCGGGTGCGCAGGCTCTCGAGCGGCTGGGTGCGGAGGGGGTGGTTGCGGATGTTTGGGATGCCAACGCGCTGCGTGCGGCGGTGAGTCGGGCGCGGCCGGAGGTGGTGGTTCATCAGTTGACGGCGTTGCCGAAGCGGCTGAATCCGCAACGGATTGCTCGTGATGTCGCG
>SKZP01000278.1 GCA_007127275.1 Planctomycetota bacterium | reverse complement strand
GTGCGTTCGGGCTTTGTCCGTGGGCCGGGGGCGCAAACAGGATCCGACCCACGGACGAAGCCCGTGGGCTTTCGCGCGACGTACCCCCCCACGGATCCAATTGTGGCAGTCTACTAGTTTCACCGACGCAGATTGCGGGCGTGCATGACATACTTGCGGGATTGATACTTTCCGTTCGGCAGTGGAGGGAACTCTGCGTATGATCGTTGGCCCGCCGGTTCCGGACGTTCGTTAACTTGAAAGCGAATCTCGCGCGGTTGGTACAACCGCGGGACGTGGCTTCGTATTGATCTCAGCAAAAAGGCGCTTGCATGGAGGGGTCGACAGCACTCGTTGAGAGGCTCAAGCAACTGATGATTGCGGGCCGCTGGCTCGAGGCGCGCAAAATGTGGGAGGCGACGGAGAAGTCCGTGCGCCGGGAGTTGCTTCGGTCGCTGGACGGCTTGCGAGTCGTTGCCGACTGGGCGTCGTACTTCGGGCACATACCGTTGATGCGGCTGCTCGAGCAACGGGCCGCGCAGATGGAGGCGCCGGCCTTGGACCGGGCGATGATTACGTTTTGGGCGCACAAGGTACGCGGCGACGACTGGTTCGCGATGGAGCACCTTGAGGCGCTGCCGGAGTCGGTGCGCGCCCATCCGGCGATGCATGCGGCGACAATCATTTCGCTTGCGCATATCAACCGCTTCCAAACCGCCTGGGGCATGCTCGAGGAGTACGAAGCCGGCGGCAGATGGCGGGAGGCGACGCCGTATCCGTATGCGGCGCAGCACCCCGAGTACCTGCGTGCCAGGCTGTTGTGGGGGGAAAGCAAGCGGGAGCCGGCCCGCGACGCCATGCGTGCGCTGGGCGAGGAGTTGCTGGATACGCAGCCCAACGCCTGGATGCGTCTTGCGCTGATTCATGCGGAACTCGGCGAGTTCGACGCGGAACGCGAGGCGCTGATGCGTGCGCTCGAGCGGCAACCGGAGTCGCCGTTCTTGCAAGTGCAACTCGGTGTTAACGCGAAGCAACTGGGCGACGAGGCGACGTCGCTCGAGCACTTCGAACGAGCGCGCGAACTCAGCGACGGCCTCGGTCCCATTCAGTCGAGCATTGAGCGCACCCGCGCGGCGGTTCACCGGCCGGTGCATGCGCGGCTCGACGTGCCCGTCGAGGTGCAGAACCGCGACTTTTGCGGCCCGAACTCACTGGCGCTCGTGGCGCGCTACTGGGGGGAGCGGGCGACGCAGTACGAGATTGGCGACGAGATTTGGGATCAGGGAGTGGCCAGCGGCCGCATGTGGGTGTGGGCGGAAAAGAACGGCTACGTGGCGCGGGTGTTCCGTAACTCGGTGGACCTTTCGCGCAAACTGCTCGAGCGTGGTGTACCGGTGATCTGCGAGCGGCCGTATGTGTGGAGCGGGCACTACTTCATTTTCATGGGCCGCGCCGCGGAGACGCGTCACCGCGACGACCCCCGCGAGGTGCGCCGGCGCCGCCGCGACTTGGTTCGTGCGCAAGCCAACGCCGCGACGAACGGCGCCACCGCCTCCGGCGACGCGCCCGCCCCCAACGGCACCGCTCCGCCGCAACAGGAACTGCAGCCGGATCCGCAACAAGGGCAGCAGCAGGACTCACGACACCTGCACCCGGACCAGCAACAGCAAGCAGAGCAGCAACAGGACGCGGAGAAGCAACAGCACGGGGAGCAGCAACAGGATCAACCGTTCGAGTCGTCCGAGGCGGCGGCCCCGGAGTCGCGCACGCTCGGGGGCTTTCTCATGCGTGACCCGGCGACCACGTTCGACCAGTTCCTTCCGGACGAGGAGTTCGACGAGTGGTTCGCCTGCGGGGACTGCTGGGCGATGGTGTTGGTGCCGCGAGACAAGGCAGCGTTGCTTGACGGGCTCGAGTTTCCGGACGAGGCGGTGCACCGTGCCATTGATGACCTCTGGCTGCGCCAGATTGAAGAGGCGCCGAGCGTTATCTTCGCGGCGTTGGAGAAGATCTCCGCCGAGCGGTTGCCGCTTCGCCACGGGCAGCTCGGGCTACACCTCGCCATGAACCAGCAGGAGCGCGACCGCGTAAAGGCCTACGGCGAGGCGTTGCTTGCCGCGGCACCGGAGGATCCGGTCGTCGTCGGTCGCGTCGCCATCCAATACGGCGACATCCTGCGTCCGGACGAGGCGCTTCCCGTGCTGCAGAAGGCGCGCGAGCTTTCCGGGCACGAAGCGGTCTACCGCGCCCTCGCGCACGTCTACGACCGCGCCGGCTTGAGCGCCGAGGCCTACGAAACGGCCCGCATGGTGCTGCGCGCGCTCCCCGGCGAGCCGGAGACGCACAGCCAGATGGCCTACACGCTGATTGGCATTGGTGCGCACGAACGCGCCCTTTATCACGCCCGCCTCGCCTCCGAGGTCAGCCAACTCGACCCCGTGGCCCTCGTGCGGCTCGGCCGCATGCTTGCCGACTTCGACCTGCTCGACGAAGCCCACGGGGCCTACCAGAAAGCGCACGAGATACGCCCGCGCTGGGTCGTGCCGCGCTTCGGCCTTGCGCAGGTGGCGGACTTGCGCGGCGACTACGACGCCGCCATGCGAGGCTACCGCGAGGTTGTCGCGGAGTATCCTTGGTTTGCGCCGGTATATGTTCCCCTCGTGCGGCTGCTGCTTGACCGCGGCTTGGGCACCGAGGCGCTTGCCGTGTTGCGCGAGGGCCAGGAGCGTGCGCCGGATGTGCGGCTGCGCCTGATGATTGACGAGGCGCGGCTGCTCGAGATGCACGGCATGTATGACGAGGCGGAGGCCGCACTCGACGCGGTGCTTGCCGAAGATCCGGAGCACATCATTGCGCGCGCCTGCCGGGCGGAGCTGCTGCTGGAGCGGCCGTACGCCGACGAGGCGGAGATGCGCGAGAAAACGACGCAAGTCATCGAGATTGTGCGCGGCATTCTCGCCGACGAGCCCATGTATGACTTCGCGCAAGGGCTGCTTCTCGACGCCATTCAGCGCCAGGTCGACCCGGAACAGGCGGCGAATGTGCTGCGGGAGCGCGTCGAGGCTGAGCCGGAGAACGACAGCTGGGACGGACCGTACCTGTACAACCTGCAACTGCTCGGCCGCGAAGAAGAGTTCCTGACGTGGCTGACGCGGCACGCCGAGCGCAGCCCCAACAAGCCGTTCTCGTTGGCACGCAAGGCGCGCGCGTTGCTGCGGCTCGGTCGCGAAGGAGAAGCGGAGGCGCCGGCTCGCGAGGCCATTGCGCTGGACCCCGAGTTCGCCTTTGGCCACGGCATCCTCGGCGAATACCTGTTTCTCGGGCAGCGTTGGGAGGAAGCGGAAGCGGCGTTCACGCGTGCGCTCGACTTGCGGCCCGTGCTTTCGTTTGCCCGTGAACGGCTCGTGCAACTCAAGCTCAAGCGCGAAGATCCGAG
>SKZP01000529.1 GCA_007127275.1 Planctomycetota bacterium | reverse complement strand
CGACGTGACCACCGACGAAGAAAGCTACAACCCGGGCGAAAACGTCGAGTTGACGCTGACCACCCGCGACGACGAAAGCGGCGAGCCGCTCGGTGCCTTCCTCGGTGTCGTCGTCGTCGACGAGATGAACCTGAACATTGCCCGCGACGAGGATACGGCTCCGATGCCGCTGCACTTCCTCGTCGGCCTCGAAGTGGAGGAACTCGAACAGGTGCGCGTCTATCTCGACGGCACCGCCGAGGCGAGCCGGGCACTGGATAACCTGCTGGGCACGCAGGGCTGGCGCCGCTTCGCCTGGCACGACGTCGATGAGTTTCTCGAGCGCGTCGACGACGAGGACAAGGCACGGCGCATTTTGCCGATCGAGGACTCGCTCGAGGGGATGCGCGGCTTCGAGGTTCCGCAAACGATCTCCTTCGACGTACCGCCCACTGAATACAAGCTGCTGCCGCCGAAGAAAGTGGCAACTCCGGCGCCGCAACCCCCGTCGCTTGAGCACATCCTCGACGCGCACGAGGCGGAGTTTGCCACGACGGCACGGACCACGGCTATCGTCGCGGCCGGCGTGCTTGGCCTGCTGGCGTTTATGGGACTGCTGTTCGCCTTTGGCCGCGGTTCACTGGTAGTCGCCCGGCAAGCGAGCTTCCTGGGCGTGTGCCTTGCCGCGTTGATTGTCGCCGCGAGCCTCGACTTCGCCGAGCATGGGTACGACCGTGACCTCCTCCCCAGCAGCAGCCCGGTTGCGCCGGACGAGCTCAACCCGGCACGCCTCGCAATGCATGATGGCCTGCCCAGCGACATGAGCACGATCCTTGATGGGCGCCTCTTGGACCACACGCCCCACTTCGCAATGGAGCGTTTTGTTGAGGACGAGGCCGGCGAGATGGGCTTGGATCCGGGCAGGCGCGTCGGAGATCCGGAATCGGCTGCCCGTTGGGCCGACGCGCCGGAACGGGGTCTTCAACCCCAGGCCGCCGAGGGGCGCCCCGGTGCTGCGGTTCGTGACGGGCAAGCCGGCAACGCTCCCCTTCCCAGCCCCGAGCCGGCCATGCGTCCCCGCATGGCCGAGGACCGCCGGGCATTGCGTCCGGAAGCTCCCCGCCGACGGGTGGTGCGCGAGGTCGCCCGCAACTTCGTCTTCGAAGCGCCCGACATTGTTGACGGCGAGCGCAACGACTTCACCGAAGCCGTCTTGTTCAACCCGCTCGTCGAAACGGACGCCGAAACCGGCACGGCCACGGCGACTTTCGACGTCAGCCACTCGCTGACCACGTGGCGCGTGATTGTCGAGGGCTACACCGCCGACGGCCGGCTTGCCATGCAGGAGCACACCTTCACGAGCCGCTTGCCGTTCAGCGTCGAGCCCAAGCTGCCGCTCGAGGTAACCAGCGGCGACCGGATCGACCTGCCGGTGACCGTCGACAACGCCACCGCCCGCGACTTGCCCGTCGAGGTGACGCTCGACTACGACGGCGACGACTTTGTGGTGCGCGACGGCAGCGAGCGAACGGTCGAGGTGGGCCGCAACCGGGCGGCAACGTCGCACTTCGGCCTCGACGTGGTCGGCCGGGCCGCCGGCGAGTCGAGCCTGCGCGTCACCAGCCGCTCCGGCGAGTTCCTCGACCGTTTTCGCCACGAGGTGCGCGTGGTCCCGCGCGGCTTCCCGGCGAGTATGAGCCACTCGGAGATGCTCAAGGGAAGCGCCCAGTTGCCCGTGGTGATTCCGGAAACGGTCGACCCGGCCAGCATTGAAGGGGCCATCCAGCTTTACACCTCCCCGATGGCGGAGATGCTCGGCGGCCTCGAAGGGATGCTGCGCCGGCCGGTGGGCTGCTTCGAGCAGACCTCCTCGGCGAACTTCCCGAACATCATGGTGCTGCAATACATGGCGGCCACGGGGCAGCTCGACGACGAGGTGCAAGCGCGCGCCATCAAGCTGCTCAACGACGGCTACAACCGCTTGACGAGCTTCGAGGTGGACGGCGGCGGTTTCGAGTGGTTCGGCCGCGGCCCCGCGCACACCACGCTGACCGCTTACGGGGTGCTGCAGTTCAACGAGATGGCCGAGGTGATGAACATCGACGACAACCTCGTGCCGCGCACCACCGACTGGCTGATGAGCCGCCTCAACGAGGAGGGCTACTTCGAACAGGGCCGGCGCCACCTGCACACCTGGCTTGCCTCCGGCGACGAAGCTCGCCGTATCAACACCGCCTACGTCTGCTGGGCACTGACCGAAGCGGGCTTCACCGCCGACGACCTCGGCCCGGCACTCGACACCGTGCTCGAAGACGTGCAAGGGAGCGAAGACCCCTACTTCACCGCGCTTGCCGCGTTGAGCTTCGCCAACATCGGCGAGATCGAGGAGTTCGACTGGATTGCCGACATGCTTGCCGCCATGCAAGAGGAAAACGGCCGCCTCACCGGCGCCTCGCAGTCGGTCGTTGGCAGCCGCGGCAACCAACTGGCCGTTGAAACGACGGCGCTCGCCACGCTCGTGTTCCTCAAGGAGGAGCGCTTCCTCGCCAACGCCGCGCAAGCCGTGGAGTGGCTGATTGCGCAACGCTCGGGTCGCGGCTACTTCGGTACGACCCAGGGGACCGTGCTCGCACTCAAGGCGCTCATTGAGTACGCCACCGCCGCACGCAGCGAGATCCAGGGCGGCAACGTCCGAATCTTCGACGTGCCCGCCGACGAGGATGGCAGGCTCGACTACGACGCTGCCGAGGAGCTCGAAGTGCGCGAGTTGCCTGCCGGCACCAGCGAGATCTTCGAGCTGCAAAAGTTCCTCGAAGCGCTCGAGCCGGGCCGGCGCCACAACCTCGTGCTTGCCATTGACAGCGAGGACGAGATCCCGTTCACCTTTGAGTTGCGCTACCACATTGACGTGCCGCCGTCGCACAACGAAGCGCCGCTCGAGCTGTCCACGAGCCTCGACGCCAGTGAGGCGGTCGAGAACAGCCTCGTCGGCCTCGACGTTACGCTCACAAACGCAAGCGAGTTGCCGCAGCAAATGCCCATGGCGATCATTGGCATCCCCGGCGGCACCGAGCCGCGCGTGGAGCAGTTGCGCGAGTTGCGCGACGCCGAGGCGTTCGCCTTCTTCGAGTTGCGCGAGCGGGAGATCATCCTCTACTTCGACACCTTCGCCCCCGGCGAGTCGAAGGAGTTGCATCTCGAACTGACCGCCGCCATCCCCGGCCACTACACGGGCCCGGCCAGCAACGCGTATCCCTACTACCAGGATTCGCACCGCCACTGGGTCCATCCACTGACGCTAGAAATCAAGCCGGCTGAGTAGCGCCACGCACGCCAAGGCACGCGAACCCGAACGGGCAGGCACCCCCAGTCTGCCCGTGTCGCGTTTCGGGTGTCCCTGGTAAGGCCAAGCCCACGCTTCGCCCGAATCCATCCCGGTACGTTGTGACGGAACAAGGCGGGGCAGGGCTGGCGCCCGGAGTTGCGGGTCGTTCTGTCGACGGGTGCAGCCGGCGTATGTTGGTTAAGCCCACGGGCCGCGGCCCGTAAATTCCACGCCTTGACGGATTCGACGAATGCGTCGTCGTACTCCGCCGGCGGGACGGGGAGCGCGGACACGGAGGCCCGCCTTTTGTACGTGGGTCCGTGCAAACATTTTTGCTGCAACAAGGGCCGGCTGCCCGCTCTGCCGACGCATCGGTTGCGTTCGCGGGCGCCGCAACGTATGGGAGACGGGTTGCCGCTCGCTTGGCGCTCGGGCACCTCTCACACTCCGACGCTGTACGCTCGCAAAGACGCACGCTGCCACTGATGCGCGAAACGTTCCGCTTTGTCCGCCACTACGCTCGACCCTACGTCGGCCGGATGATTCTCGGGCTCTTGCTCGTGATCGCCACCGTCCAGGCGACGGCGTATATTCCGCGGATCATGCAACTCACCCTCGCCGAGATCGAGGCGAACCTCGGCATCCGCAACGCCGAGGCGATGGAGATTGGGCAGAGCTACCTCGCCCAGCAGGCGGCCCTGCTTGCCGGCGTCGCGCTGATTGTGATGCTCGGCATGTTCACCATGCGGCTTGTGATTATTGGCACCTCGCGCAAGGTCGAGTACGACGTGCGCCAGGACCTGTTCACTCACCTCGAGTCGCTCAGCTTCCTGACCATGACGAAGCAGCGCACCGGCGACTTGATGAGCCGCGCCACCGCGGACATCGAGGCGGTACGGATGATGTTCGGCCCGGCGGTGATGCACTTTACGCACACGGCACTGCTCACGCCGACAGTGATCATTTACATGGTCAACATCTCGCCGAGGCTTACGCTGATCAGCTTCATTCCCATGGTTTGCCTGATCTTCGCCGTGCGCTGGATCGGCGGTGCCACTTACCGGCGCCAGCGCGTCGCGCAGGACCGACTCGCCGACGTCTCCGCCAAAGCGCAGGAAAACTTCAACGGGATGCGCGTCGTCAAAGCCTTCTCGCAGGAAAGGGCCGAGCAACGCGAATTCACCGAGCTCGCACACAGCTACCGCGACGCCGCCATTCGTGTGGCTGTGACCCGTGGCCTCTTTGCCGGCGTGGTCTTCACGCTGGCGAATGCGGGGGTGCTGTTGTTCGTGATTTTCTCGCCGTTTCAGGTGCTCGAACGGGAAATCACCTTTTCCGACGCCATTGCCTTTTTCGCGTACCAGGAAATGCTGATCTGGCCCATGATGGCGTTCGGCTGGACCTCGATGCTCGTGCAGCGCGGCATGGCGAGCGTCGACCGCCTCAACGAGATCTTTCACCTCGAGCCGGAAGTTACCGAGCCGGACAACGAACGCGTCGAGGAGCTTGCAAAGACACACCCGCAACTCCGCGACCCGCACAAGGTTCAAGGCAAGATTGAGTTTCGCAACGTCACCTTCGGCTACCGCGACCTTCCCGACGTTCGCAACATCAACTTGAGCATTCAGCCGGGGGAGACTGTCGCGTTCATGGGTCCCATTGGCAGCGGCAAAACCACGCTCGCTCGGATGATTCCGCGGCTGTTCGACCCCGACGAGGGAGAGGTGCTGCTCGACGGCGTCTCGCTGAAGGACTGGCCCGTTGACACGCTCCGCCGGTCCATTGGCTACGCGGCACAAGACGGTTTCTTGTTCTCGGAGACCATTCTGTACAACATCAGCTTCGGCATTGACGAGGCCGGCCGCCCGGATCTCGACCCGGAGCGCCAGCGCGCCATCCGTGAGGTTGTCGAGGAAGTCGGCCGCATTGCGCAGCTCGAGTCGGATATTGCGCAGTTCGAGTACGGCTACGAGCAAATCATCGGCGAGCGTGGCGTGACGCTCTCCGGCGGGCAAAAGCAGCGCGTCGCATTGGCGCGGGCCTTGCTGATTGATCCGCGGGTGCTGATCCTCGACGACAGCTTCTCCGCGGTCGACACCGACACGGAAGAGCGCATCCTTGCCGGGCTGCGCGAGATCATGAAGGGCCGCACGACCATTTTGATTGCGCACCGCGTCAGCACCGTGCGCGACGCCGACCGCATTTACGTGCTCAAAGAGGGCCGCATTGTCGAGCACGGCAGCGACGCCGAGTTGATGGCCGCCGGCGGCTTCTACGCCGACATTGCCATGCGCCAGCGCCTCGAGGGCGAGCTTCGCGAGATGTAGCGAGCGGGGAACCGGAGAAGGTCGCCGGTGCTCGGGGAGATGACGAGGTACGCATGCACTGCTGTGCGCCCTCCGAAACGAAAGGCAAGCGAAAGGGATTCGGTCGCTCGGTCGCCTCGACGGGGTGCCGAGGGTAGCCCAGTGGGTGCAAGTGCGGCAACCTTGGGTTTAGGCGGAATGCCGTGAAGTCTTGACGAAACATGGCAAGCGCAGGGCGCCAGGCGCAAGTCCTGCGAGGCGCCCCCGCGTACTTTCGCACGCAAGCGCTGCCGAGCAACGGATCCGTGCCCACGTTCGCGTCGACGAGTACGGACTCGTTACGTCAGGGCGCAGGTGCGGAAGCCGGCGTAGAGGTCGTTGCGCTGTGGTTGGAAGAAATTGCGGTGGGTGGTGGTAATCATTCGGCTGCGGGTGGGCCAGGCGCCGCCGCGCAGGACCCGGCGGTTTTCCTTGAACCAGGGCTGTGAGTAGTCGCGGTAGAGGTCGAGTTGAAAGCCGGGGTAGGGCTTGAACAGGCTGCTCGTCCACTCCCAGACGTTGCCGAGCATTTGCCGGCAGCCAAAGGCGCTGTCCCCGGCGGGGAAGGCGGCGACGTCGACGCAGCCGAGGCGGTAGCCGTCGAGGTTGGCGTGCGTGGCGCTCGGGCCGGGCTCATCCCCCCAGGGATAGAGGCGTTTGCCGGGGGCGAGTGCCGTGCCGTCGGCGGTGGGGGCGCGGCTGGCGGCAACTTCCCACTCTGCCTCGGTCGGTAGGCGGCGGCCGGCCCAGGCGCAGTAGGCTTCCGCCTCGAAGTAGCTGACGAAGCAGACGGGCTCGTGCGGTGCAAGCGGCCTGAAGCGGTCGAACCAGCGCACCTCCCAGCCGCCGGCCTCGCCACGGCGCCAGTGGCTCGGCGCGACAAGTTCGTTGCGCTCGACGAACTGCCAGCCTTCCTCGCTCCAGTAGTGCCGCGTCTCGTAGCCGCCGGCCTCGACGAACGTGGCAAACTCGGCATTGGTTACCGGGGCGCGGGCCATGGCGAACGGCTTTACGCGCACCGTGTGCGCCGGCTTTTCGTTGTCGAAGCGAAAGAAGACACGCTCGTCCGCCCCCAAGAGATGCTCGCCGCCGGGAATCTGCACGTCCCCTGGCAGCGGCCCCGCCGGTTCGGCCGCCGGCAACGCCTCCGGCACGGTGATGGAGGGCGGCGGGTATTGAAGCGTCTGCCGGGTCCAGAAGAACGCCTCGCCGTGCATGTCCTCGTGGAAGGTGGAAAGTTGGTAGACGTAGCTCTGCGCCTCGCTCGCCAGGCCCGTCTCGGGCAGCCGCGCCTTCATCTCCTCGTGGACCTTGGCGAGGTAGTCCCGCGTGCGCCGCATGGTCGGCAGCGGCAACTCCCAGCGGTCGTCGTGTGGCACGCTGCTGGAGTCGTAAAGCGCCTCGGCCTCTTCGAGTTGGTAGTGCTCGAGACCGTAGAGCTTGCGCAGCGCGAAATAGTCGTGGAAGAAGCCGACGTGGCCGACTTCCCACAGCACGGGGTTGACAACGTCGAGGGTAGGACCGAACAAACGCTCCCCGGCCAAGTCGCCGGTCAGTTCTTCCGTGCGCCGGCGCGCGTCGTCGAGCAGGCGAAGAAGATACTCGGCACGGACGCGGTGAGTGCTGGGAACGTTGATCATCAGAACCCCCTGGGGCTGCCATGCGGATCAAGCTCATCACACCGGCCGGGCGCCGATCACGTACCGGCAACCGGACCACGGCGACACGGTGGGCGCGGCTGCTGCGCGAGGCGGGGCACCGCGTGGCGGTGGCACAGCCGCACACGGAAGAGAGTGACAATACTTCCGGCGCGGAAGCGATGATTGCTTTGCACGCGTGGCGCTCCGCGCCGAGCATTCGCGCCTTCAGTGAGCGCCATCCGAAGCGGGCGTTGATTGTCGCGCTAACCGGCACGGACGTCTACCGTTTTCAGCAAAGTCACCCGGATACGTGTTTGGAAAGCATGGCACGGGCGCACGTGTTGCTTGGGTTGCACGACCGGCTCGGGGACGACATTCCGCCGGAGTTTCGGGACAAACTGTACACCGTCTACCAGTCGGCGCCGGTCGTTCGTGGCTGGTGCTTCGGCGGCGGCAGTGGCAACGGCGGCAGCCGGCGCTTTCGCGCCCTCGTCGTCGGGCATCTGCGCGAGGAGAAGGATCCGTTGCGGGCCGCTTACGCGGCACGAGATGTCCCCGCGGAGTCGCGCCTGCAGGTGGTCAGCGCGGGCCGGGCGCTGACGCCGGAGTGGGCGGAGGCCGCCGAGGCGGAGATGGCTCGCAATCCGCGCTTTACCTGGCGTGGGGAGCTTGCCGCGTGGCGGGTGCGTCGGTTAATGACGGGTGCGCACGTTCTGGTGATCAGCTCGCGGATGGAAGGGGGCGCCAACGTCGTCTCCGAGGCCTGCGTCCTGGGCCTGCCGGTGCTCGCCTCGGACATTCCGGGCAACCGCGGCCTGCTGGGGGAGGAGTACCCTGCGTACTACCCGGTCGAGGACACGGCTGCGATGCGCGAGTTGCTGCTGCGGGCCGAGCGCGACGAAAGCTTCCGCGCTCGTTTGCGCGAGCACTGCACGTCCCGCGCAGTGCTGTTTCGTCCCGACGCCGAGCGGGCCGCCCTGGAGCGTGCCCTCGCCTCCGCGGTTGCCGCCGCAGCCGGTGTTCAGGCCGTTAGGGGCTTGACTGTTTGACGGCGAGCGCAGGGCACCAGCACATCAAGGCGAAGCGGCGTGGTTCCGTGCATTGCCTCGCAGCACTGGCGCCCTGTGCTCCCCTTGTTGTTGTTTCTTTGCGAGTGTCTGGGTCAATGACCGGCCAGCCGTGGAGCTGTGCAGCCCAGGTGTGCGGACGGCGGAATTGCACCTTCCGCATATTCCGGCCACGGGCGCTCATCACTCTCGTATTGTTCGCGTTCAGACACCAACGCTGTGGCCCAGTGCCGGCAACGAGCCCGACGAACTTGCTTGGCGGCGACGAGAACTGCGGGAGCTCTTCGCACGTTGAAGGCGCAGCTCGAAGGCACATCCGAGGCCCGGCTCGCTCGCGAGAGTAATCCGTCCGCCGTGTTGATCAATGATTCGCTTTACAAGGGCAAGCCCCAGGCCGGCGCCGTTGCAAAACGCCTCTCCACATTTTCCCTTTGCCTCTCGGTGCAGTTGCACGAACGGCTCAAAGATCTTCTCCTGAGCATCCGGCGAAATCCCGGGGCCGGTGTCCCACACGGTGATGGCGACTTCGTTTCTCGTGTCCTCGCGCTCGACGCGGACGCCGACACGCCCACCCGGAGGCGTGAACTTCACGGCGTTTACCAAGAGGTTCACCAGCACCTGCTTGAGGCGGAACTCGTCGGCCTCCACCCACACCTCGAACATGGGATCCGGCTCCTCGAGAGCGAGTCCCTTTTCCGCCGCCTGGTCGTAGACGAGGCGCAGCGCAGAATCAATCACCGCAAGTAGATGCACGGAAACAACCGTCAACTCCAGCCGCGCCGCCTCAATTTTCGCCAGGTCCAAGAGGTTGTTGAGCACGTCCATCACGTGGCGCGAGTTGTCGGCAATTTTGCCCACGGCGTCGCGCTGTTTTTCGGTCAACTCGCCATGCAACTCTCGCTCCAAGGTTGCCACCAGCAGCAGCACATTCCCCAACGGCGCCCGCAAGTCGTGTGTGATGTTTGCCAGAAACGTCGTGCGAGTTTGCACGGCCAAGTCCGCCTCTTCCTGAGAGCGTTCGAGCTGGCTTTTCAACGCGTGAACGGCGCGACCGCGGGAGTGCGTAACCGCAAGGAAAACAAGTCCGAACGCCCCAAAGTAAAGGACTACCCAGACAGGCTGGCCCAAAAAGGAGAGCAGTACCCCTGCACTCACCACCAAAGTGACAAGACTCAAATCCACGGCCTTTTTGTGTAAGTCGTACACGGCTCGAGCAAGGCTAAATTGGCAAGGTTCCCCAAGTATGGCGCGGATCCTAGAGTTTTGATTCAGCCGCGTCTAGGGTTTCCTCCGAGGGAAGCTCCTGATTATGCCAAAGCTCAAATTGGAGTTCTGCCTGGCGTCTATACATCGGCCGGCCGTCAAGAATGTTCCTTCCTAGTTGGTGTGCTTGTTTGAGAAACCGCGTCGGCGCGGGGACGTAGACGAGGTCATATACCCACGCGCCGTCGGAAAGCGGGAATCCTTGCTCCACCGCGTGTAACAAATCAAAGGGCGTCTCCTCCTCGTGTGGGTGCATCCCAGCACTGGTCGCGTTGATCAGTATGTCAAATGGCAGGCCAGAAAACCCGTGATCAATTTGTTGAAGCGCGAACACGTTGGACGAAAGTATCTCGGCGGAACCGTCGTGACGGAGGCCGGGAGGAACGAGCTCGGCAAGAGCACCCGTGGCGGCGTGGGCGCGCATGTCCGCAACGAGCGCCTCGGCACGCGCGTGCGTGCGGTTGTACACGTATACCTCGGCGCCACGGGCGAGCAGCCCGGCAACGACGGTACGCGCGGCACCGCCGGCGCCGAGCACCAGCCCGCGCATCCCCGCAAATGCGTGCACACCCCCGGGCAGTCGCTCTTCCAGTGGCTCGAAGGCTCCGGCGTAGTCGGTGTTGTCACCGTGGTAGCGGCCGTGCTCGTCCCGCCACACCGTGTTCACCGCACCAATCACCCGAGCCGCCGGCGTGACGCGGTCGAGCCCGGCACGCACGGCCTGCTTGTGAGGCGCGGTCACCGAAAAGCCGCTCAATGGCAGCTTGCGTGCAAATTCCCAAAACTCCGTGACATCCTCGGAGAGCAGGGGCAAGTAGCACGCCTCGAGCTCCGGCATTAGGGCAAACGCCCCATTGTGCACCCGCACGCCGCGCGAGTGGGCCACGGGATTGCCGAGCACACCAAAGAAGCGCGTATCCGGATGCAACGAATGCGCCTGGTAGCGCGTGCGCAGCTGCTCCACGGGAACCTGCCCCGGGGCGAGCGGGGCCGCACCGGGCAACGGGCCGTAGGTCCATTCGCTGCCCAAGGCGCGGTAGGCAATGCGACTCGGCACACCGAGCTCGCCAAGCGCCACGGCCACGCACGGCAGCGGTGCCTGCTCGCAGAGTTCGCGCACTCGCAAGCAGTCGGAAATGCCCCGTGCCGGAAAGGCGACCTTGAAGACGTCGGCACCGCTGTCGGCGGCGTGACGCGCCAGCGCAAGCAGGGTGCCGAGCGCTGGCGGCTCTCCCTCGAACTGGTGCACCGAGCGAATCAGCGTGACCTGCGCGGGGTCGCGCTGCAGGTCAATCTCGGCGAGCAACTCGAGGTCCACCGCTTGCGCCCCCGCCGCAATGGCCTGCTGCAACCAGTCGCGTTGCTCCTCCGGGCCGCCGTGGAAGCCCCCCCCTTCCGCGGGGCCCCGGCAGGTGGCAATCACCGGACGGGGAGCGTGGGCGAACAACGGCGCCCAGTTTGCCTCCGGGTCGAGCCCACGTAGCAAGTCGAGCCGCACCTCGAAACGGTCGCAAAAAGGCGCCGCTTCCTGCATGCGCACCACGGCGTGCGCCAATGACACATCCGCCACAACTCCAACAATCACGCGCGTCTCCCTTTGCTGACCGCCTGCGAGGGTGCCTGTGCCGCATCATGCCACCGCGAGGGCGTCCTGCAAACGCGGCCGAGCCGCGCGTTTGAAAGGCGGAAATGGGAGTGCCATCACTGCTCCTCATGCGGGTCGACCGCCGCGCGCCTCCGGGTTTCGCAGAGTCCGTGAGGCGCTACGGCAACGCCGCGGCCAGATGGTAGAGAAAAATGGTCCCGTCGCTGTCGCCGGCGGCGGCGTAGCGGCCCTCGGCGTCCACCGCGAGAGACCAAATGGGGCGGCCGTCGGTGGCGAGCGTCGCGAGGCGCTTGCCGTCGGGCAGGCGAATGACGCCGATCTCCTTCGGCTCGCCGCCAACGAGGGCCATGCGGCCGTCGGCGCGGACCGCGAGCGCGTAGTGCTCCTGCTTCGTCTGCGCAATGGGCCGCGGTGCGTCGTCGCTCGCCCCCTGGTAGTGCAGCGTGCCGTCCGAGGTCAGCGCGAGAAGCGCGGGCCCCGTGGCAGCCGTCGCGTCAAGCAGTGTCGTTCCGTAAACGACCGTGTCCGCGGCGAGCGTTTGCGTGGACAGGATTGTCATGCCCACCGCCGTGTACTGGAGCAGCGCCACTCGCCCGGTGCTGTCGCCGACAGCGACAAGCGCCGCCCCGGCTTCCCCCTCGGCGCGTACCGCGCAACTTTTCGCCGAGTCCAAGCCGCACGGCTGCGCCAGCAAGCGCGCCCCGTCGGCAAGCTGATACGCAATGAGTACCCCCTGCTGCGTCACCGCTACGGCACGACCCAACGAGGGCGCCACGGCGAGGTCGACCACCCGACGTCCCGGCACGTCGCCGGCCAGCACGAGGTGCGTGCGCTCCTCGCCGTTGGCTCGCGCATACATGCTCAAGCGGTCGAACGCCCCGGCGGCCATCAACACGTCCGTAGTGCCACGGGTGGCGCAAGCAAGCGCGGTCACCGCCGCCGGTTCCTTCGCCCGCCACACAACTTCGCCCCCATTTGCGGACTGCACCGGGCGGCTGGCTCGTACAAACCCCTTCGCATCCGCCGAAAACAAGAGCTGGCGCGCCGGATCAAAGGCGAGTTGCAGCACGGCGTCGTGATGCCCGTCCAGTCGTCCCACCGCGCGTATCATCACCATCTCCAACCGTTGGCTCCCAAGAGTCCGTTCTCGCCGAACGCTTCGGGCACCTCCCTTTGGCGTACGGAGCACTTCTCTCAACGAAGTGTACACCTGTTCCAGCGAAGGCGTGTACCCCTTTCCTTGTATTGCTAGGTTGTGGAAATGTGGCGGCCAAGCCCACGGGCTTCGCCCGAGGCTCGTAACACCCGTACCGGG
>SKZP01000592.1 GCA_007127275.1 Planctomycetota bacterium | reverse complement strand
TGCACAGCTTCGAAGTGGCCGTACCGATCGGTGCAGACCTTTCGAAGCGTTTCTCCATTGCGCCGAGTCGCGTCGACGACAATGGCCGGTTTCACGCCATTGAACGCCACGAAGAGAGTGCGCTCCGTGACGTCGTCCAGAACGGGGAGATGAGCTTTCTCGAGCACGTGGCTCCTGTGATCGACATGTGTGGCGAGGAGACGCTGCGGGTCCGGTTTCTTGCCGAGCTTTTCGAGCGGTTGCGCGAGCCGGGAGCGTCGGAACAACCGCTGACGCGGCGCTTCAATCGCCGCAATCTGCAACACGCCTCGCGCGACGCCCGGGCGTACTACGAGTTTCTTTTCGAGCTCTCGCAGCGCGTGCATGACCCGGACGTATTCGCCACCGAACGCCAAGCGGCCGAGGCAATGCTCACCCTCTACCGCCGCATGCAGGATCTTGCTGCGGTGCTCCAGGATGCCTCCCACGAGTGGCTCGCTGCGTTCGGCGAAAGACGAGAGCTCTGGAGTATGATGCGCGGCCTCAGTGCGCAGTCCCAGCGGCAACTGATGGCCCTGGAGCCGAACGCGGTCGCCGCACTGCTTGAACTCGAGGAGGCGGAGTTGATCGAGGGGATTGCTTCGCAACTCGATCTTCGTCCCACCGCGTCGGAAACGGCGCGCAGCTCGCTCATCGACTTCCGCGAGTTTCTGAACAAGTCCGCCGACGAACGCCTCGTATGGGCCCGGTTGATAACCGACGCGCAGGAAAGCGGCGTAAACTTTCGGGAGTGGGTCGAGATGTTGCCGGAGGATACGGTCGAGTTGCTCGCCGGCTTCATTCGCGGTGATGCTCGGCGTCGCCGCGGCGAGCCCGACGTGCCACCGCTGCGGTTCCGGCGTCACCACATCGAATTCATCGTCGAGCTTGACCGTCGCGACGACGCGGACGGAATCCGCGCGTTTCTTCTTTACAGCCCGACCATGCGCGCCGCATATACCGCGGCGTCGGGAGAGGACCGTGCGCGGTTCGACGAGATATCCGTGGGCGTGCGCTACTGGTTCTCGGAAGTGGTGGAAAAGAACAACAGCCTGCTCGAGCACTTCGGTCGTTCGGAAGAATGGCTCGACGTGCTGCGGTTGATCATGACGAACAATTGGGACTGGATGGGGAGGCGCGACTGGGAGCGGCTGCCGGAGCGAATACAGAACATTCTCACGAAACAGAATCACCGCCAGCGACAGAACCTTCTCGGGAGTCGCTCACGCGCCACATTCATGAAAGAGGTGGTTGTTCCGATTGCGGACCGTACCGACGTTACCGACGACGGACTCGCCCGGGCCCTCGCTGCGGACAGTTCCGAGCGTGACCCCCTTCGGCAGCTGCGCCGCGACCAACTCGCGCACTGGACGTCGATGTCTGAGCCCCGCCGCACACAGATTCTACACGAGCGCGACCCCTCTCTGGCCATCCGTCGCGACATGAGGCGCTGACGACCCTACCCGCGAACGCCCACTCGGGCGACGGATGAAACAGCCCTTACCAGCGGCATCACGAAAGGTTGAATACGACCCACCGACGAAGTCGGTGGGCTTGGCGGCGAATGTGCGTCCGGCATGGGCGCTGACTTGGAGGTGAAAGTCCTCCCCCGAGCAGGCCACTGTGAGGGAAAGGAAGCACAACGGCGTGAGGGGAACCGAGCGTCGAGAGGACGTGTGGAACGAAGTCAGCCGTGGGCTGATGGACAACAACCGAATATGAGGCACTGCGGACCGGGACGAGCAGGCCAATGACCGCGAAGTTCCAGTGGCCAAGGGGATGTGGCGTAGATTCGGCAGTCGTGCGGCGAAGGTCAGCGTTCTTACCCGGGGAGATCCCGCCTTGGAACGGCTTGGCGGTGTAGGAGAAGCGCAGCCGACGACAACGAAGCACAGTCGAGCGCAGTAGCTCGACCCGAAAATTCAGTCATGACACAACACTAGCTTGTCGCCGCGGCCGCCTTGGTGCGTAGTTCGTCGAGCAACTGATCCACCGACTCCGTCGTCAGGTTGCGGATATAATCTTCGCCGACCTGCATCATCGGCGCCTGGTCACAGTCGGCGAGGCATTCGACTTTGCGTAGTGTGAAGATGCCGTCCGGCGTGGTTTCGCCGACCTTGATGCCGAGGCGCTCTTCGAGATGGTGGACAATCTCGCGCGCGCCGCGCAACGCACACGGCAACGTGGCGCAAACGTCGAGCACGTAGTGCCCTTGACCTTCCTGGCGAAACAACGTGTAGAAACTGAACACGCCGTAGACGTGCGCTGGCGAAAGCTCGAGTTCTCGGGCGACGAGTTCAATGGCCTCTCGGTCCACCCGGCCGAATTCCTCCTCGGCAAGCCAGAGCGTCGTGAGCAACGCGGACTGCTTGTTCGGATATTCGGGGAGGATCTCTTCGTTCAGCTTGCGCTTCGCCTCGGCGGAGAACTCACGGGCCATCAGACAACTCGCTTGGGTCTCGAGCAGGAAGGACGCAGAGTGGAGGCGTTATGCCTTGCGCCTCTCGCGCCGTCAACCGCCGCCCCTGTGCGCGGTGCATCCGCAAACGGGGAAGCCTTGCGAACAAGCCCACGGCGTAGGTCCGTGCATCTCCGGCACTTGACTCACGAGTTGCAGGCCGCAGCGTACAGTCTGTGGGCTTGCAAGAACTACGTTTCCCTACTTGCGGGATGCACGGCCCTGTGCGTCGCACAGGCGAACAAGCGCACAGGGTTCAGCCGGCTCTTGTTGCAATGAAAATGTTCACGCAACCACGTGCGTACCCAGACCTGCCGGGAACGACGTTTCGCCGCGCGACAGCGCCGGGCGCGCCGCGTATTCGAATTCGGGGAATGTATACAAGTTTCGCTGCGTCGCCCCCTCGAGGAGCTGGCTGAAAATACCTTCCGAACGTTGAGCGTCACGAGCGAAGGCTGTGCGAGGCGGAGGGAATCTCCGACGTGTTCGGGGCCGCGAGCACGACAGCGTGCACTTGGTCCTTCGCCTGCCGCCGCGATGCGTTTGTACGACAAGCCGCGATTCCGGTCGAACCAAAGTGGCGCGTTGACGTATACTCGGGTCGACGCCGCACGCCGTGGGTTCTCGCTTCGAGGTTGGCATGCCTGATTCATCCATCCCGCCGACGGATGCCGACAAGGGCTCTCTGCCCGAGCGACCGGAGCAAACCAAGAACGCGAGCGCCGAGGACACGAAACCCTCTCCATCTGGGCGCACCGCCTTTAATTTTTTGCCGGACGACGCAACGGCGCGCTCCGGCTGGCGCCAGCGGCTCATTTCTTTCGGACCGCGTGCAGCACTTTGGAGTGCCTACGGGCTTGCCGTCTTGCTGTTGATTGTTGGCGGCATACTGATGATTGTGCTCGGTGGCGAGGCGACGCAATGGCAAGGCGTGTTCGTGCTTCTGCTCAGTGCGGCGGTATTGCTTGCGCTGACGTTGATTGCCTGGATGTTCGTCACCCGGGGACGGGAGCTGGCGGGGTTTCGGCGGGCGCAGCTCGCCTTGCGGCGCGACGAGCCACAGTCGGCGGTCGAGGAGTTGAACACGCTGCTCGCCTCCTCCCTCGCTGCGCAACGGAGGCCGCTGGCGCAGTTTATGCTCGGCAAGGCGCTCGACCAACTCGGCCGCACCGAGGAGGCGATCTCCGCCTACCGGCAAGCGACGACCTTCTGGCCGGCGCTGAACAACCTCGGCTCCATCTTGCTGGCCAAGGGAGACTTTCGCCGGGCCGAGGCTGCCTTCAAGGCCGCCATTGGACTGCGTCCCGGGGAGCCGGTGCTCTACAACCAGCTTGCACTGGTCTACCAGCGCATGAACGAGCCGGTGCTGGCGCGCGAAGTGCTAGAGTCCTGCCTGAAAGAGTCGCCTCGCTCGGCCGCGACGAAGCGCAACCTCGTCCGCCTCGATGCGCGCGAACCGATTCAGGTCGACGAGGTGCCGCTACGCATGCTCAGCTTCAGTCCGCTGGAATAGGCACACTGATCATTCCAGGGAGCTTTCAGGAAATCACTTGCGAACTTGAGCTGCTGCTCGCTTACGACGCTCAACGTTCGGAACCAATTCTCTCACAGCTTCTTAGGGCAACAACGCGGGATTCTTCCCCCTCCTTCAAGCCCCCGGGCTTCGCCCGTGGGTCGCACGCCAGTTCGCCCCCCCGGGCGAAGCCCGGGGGCTCGGCGGCACAAATCCCGCGTTGTAGGCTTAGGAGCTGTCAGAAAACACCTTCCGAATTTTAGTACCTCGACGGTGCTTCGTTGTCGTCGTTTCCGCTGCTCAACGTGGCTACGGCCACGCCTCTGCTGCTCAACGTCCTCCGCCTTGCACAGCCTTCGCTCGTGACGCTCAACGTGCGGAAGGTATCTCCTGACAGCTCCTTAGTCGGCGGAGGTGGCGCGCAGTGCCGCTTCGAGCTGCTCGACGCTTCGCATGGCGTTGAAGCGGTAGGCCGACGGAAAGCCCAGGGTTGCCTCTTCCAAGGTGCGCTCGTAGTACTGCACCGCTTCGCGGGCCAATTCCATTTGTTCTGCCGTGGCGTTTTCGAGCGCGCGCGCGTGCATCTCGGTCAATGCCGCCTGGAAGTAATACACCCGCGGGTTGTCCTCGAAGCGTTGCCCCACCTCGTCGAGCCGTTCGCGCACCGTGACAATCTCCTCCGGCAGGTAGCGACGCTCCTCGAACAACATCTCCTCCGGGATCGCCGCGAACAAGGCCCGCATGGCCGGGAAATGGCGGACTTGCTCGCTCACGGGGATCAGCAAGCTTGCCATGCCTGCGAATGCGAGCGCGACGAGCGCCGTATGCACCCGGCGCGCCTTGCGCAGAAAGGTGCGCGCAAGGCGCGGGTCGCGCAGCACCGCGAGGATGAAGTCGGTGCGCATCGCAATGGAGCCGTGCGTCGGCGACGGCCGGTTGCGCAGGCCGCCGCCCATCATTTGGTTGATCCGTTCGAGGGCGAGGACGAGGCCGAAGGGATTCGGCGCAAAGCGCGTCCCCGCCAGGTCGGCCTGGCGCTCGTTGATCCGACTGACTACGGTGAGCAGAAGAAACAGCACGCCAAGCAACAACAGCGAGACGAACGACAATTGCGCCACCTCGATCGAGGCCGTACTCATCCCCAGCGCGGCGCCGGCGATCAGCATGGAGGGCTCGAGCAGCGCGACGGTGAACAGAATCAGCCCGAGGATGACCGCAATATACATCAGCAAGTGGCGGTGGCGGACGTGGCCGAGTTCGTGGCAGTAGACCGCTTCGAGTTCGTCGAGCGTAAAGTTGGCGAGCATCGCGTCGCTAAGAAACACGTACCGGCTGCGGCCAAAGAAGCCGGTGACAAGCGCATTCGGCACCCGCGCCCGACCGGTATGCCAGATGCGCACCTCGCGCACCTTGACGCCGACACGTTCGTCGAGGGCCCGCAGCCGTGCGCGCAGCCACGCACTGGGCAACGGCGAGGTAGGGAAGACGAACCGCAAAAGAAACGGAAACAACGCAAGCACCACAAGCAGCGGCACGAATTCGAGCAAGATGCCAAGCGCCGGCAACGTCCGCGGATACACCCACAGCCCGAGCGCGGGCTCCTCGAAGACCCACCCCACCCCGTGGTCGACGAGGCGAATCAGGATCAGCAACGGCAGCGGCGCAATCACCCAGCGAAAGTAAAAGGCGAAGTGCGAGCCCCGCGTCCACACCTGCGGGCGCAATGTTGCGTCGAGCCGGTAGCGCGACACAATGCCAATGGCGGCAAGTATCAACGCGGGGGCGAGCGCAAGCAACTCACCGACGACGGGAATGTTCAGCAACGTCCAGCCGCCGCCGAGCGCCGCCGCATCCAGCATCCCCCCCCAATGAAACCACAGCAGGATGCCGGTGAACGCGCCGAGCTGCAGTGCCGCAAAGCCGACGCTGAGCAACGAGACGGTGCGCCAAAGATTGCGTTGGATGGCCCGGTAGAGCAGTCGAATCTGAGCCAGGCTGGCGAGCCAGATGGTCGCGCAGACGCCCGCGGTGCCGAGCAAGGTGTGCTCGAGCGAACGAAACTCGGCGGCAAGCGCACCGGTCTCGTCGAGCACGAGGACAATGCCAAAAGCAATCAGCAAGTAGAGAAACGCGAACATACCCTCTCCGGCCACAAAACGCACCGTTCCCCCCGCAAACTCTACCGCGCCGTCACCGCAAAGCCAATCCTTCGGCCGCCGTGCCGCCGGCACTTGTTACAGAAGCAATGCTTGGAGCGAACCACGAACGAACCGAGATCGGCGGGTAGCGACGGAAGTGCGGGCCTCCGTGCTCGCTTTCGAGTTGTTCGACCACGGCCTCTCAGTCCTGCTCCAAGCCGACGGCGTCGATTAGCTTGGGGTCCAGAGAGAGGCGCCTGGTGAGTGCTCGCAGTGCGGCGGCGACGGCCTTGCGCTCTTGCGCGGCGGCAGTGGCGCGCAGGCGTGGCAATGCTTCCGAGGAGGTGAGCAGGTCGTAGACCTCGTTTTGCAGCTTCCAGGTGTTCAGGTCGAGCTTTACCGCGTGGCAGAGATCAATCAACGTGGGCAAGGGCTCGAACGCCTCGACGTGCAGTTCGTCGTAGAAACTCGCGACGTGCGCCTCGAGATTCTCCTGCAGGGCGCACTCCAGTTCCTCGTCCCGCAGGTCCACCTGCCACTTTGCGCCGTCTTTGAGAATGCTCATGATCTCGGCGAGTATCTCCGAGTCGAGGCGCATCCGGTCGTCGCCGCTTTCGCGCAGCAGATCAATCAGGCGCTGTGTGAGCAGGTAGTGCACGGCAATGGCGAACGGCCTGGAGACCGGAATGTCGAGTTGCCGGCAATAATCCATCAACGCGAGGTTCTCTTCGTACAGGCTCGTGTAGATGCCGGCGAAGCGTTCAATGTTGTCACGCAGCGCCGCGTGCAGGATGCGCCGGCGGTCTTCGAGGAACAGATCCCCCAAGGCGTAAAAGCGGCCGTCGTCGAACTCCTTGTCGAGGCTGCGGATGGTCTGCGTCAACGAGTGGCGTTCGTAGATTTCAATGAGGCTTTCCTTCAGCGCCTCGAACGCGGCGGCCTCGCTCTCGAACGGTTTGACGCCGCAGTGCAGGTCGTGGTTGCCAAAGTGCAAGAGCGCAAAGACATACTCGCGGCGTGACTCGGTGACCGTGCAGGTCAACTCGACGTGGCCGACGAGCAAGGAACGGTTGGCGAGGTGGCTCGAAGCCGAGTCGAGCATGCGGCACTCGTAGGTGTAGATGCGCCGCGACGTGTTCGCATGATTTTCGAAAAGCGTGACCACGCCGAAGAGCGCGACAATGCGCGAGAACTCGACAATGGCCGGCTCGACGAACCGGCGGTAGGCCTCGGCGCCGGTGCCCAAACGCGCAAGGTTCGACGGGGCCGCTTCGAGCTTTTTGACGAACTGCGCTTCCAACTCTAGGCCGAAGCGGCGGGCAAGCTGCATGGCGCGCGCGGCGTAGAGCATGTTTTGCACGCCCTCAATGCCGCTGATCTCGGAGAAGAACCAGGCGCAGGAGGTGAAGATGTATTGGCCGTAGCGCATGGTTTCAATCAGCGAGAGTGCCTGGTTGCGCGCCGCGGCGTCGTCCGGCTGCTTGAGATGCTTTTCCAGAAAGCGCTGTAACGTCTCGTCGGTGCGCTCCTGCACAATGTGTATGGTGTCGAGACGTGCCTGCCACGGGTCGTGCAACAGCTTCGCTGCCTCTTCGTCGTAAAGCGTTTCCAGGCGCTCACGCAGCCACTCGAACGCTTCGCGCAGTGGCGCGCGCCAGCGCTGCTGCCAGTCGCTGCGGTCGGTGCAGCCGCAGTCGGAGCGCCAGCGCTCGACGCCGTGAACGCACGACCATGACGAGGGCTCGGCAATTCGCACGAACATCCGTGGCGGATGCATGGCGAGAAACTGTGCGTAGTTGACCAACTGGTAGCCGCGTGCCTCGAGGTCGTGAATGGCCGCGGCCAGGGCCATGTCGCCGTGGCGGTGGTGGTGGCCGTAGCTTTCCCCGTCAGTGGCAATGTGCATCAGTTGCGCGTGTTCCCGCGCCTCGGAGAAGCCGCCCACGAGCCGTTCCGCGAACGCCTTGCCGTCGGCGAGCAAGCCCTCGAAAGCGACCGCCTGCGAAATGGGGCCGTCATAAAAGAACAGCGTGATGGAGCGCCCCGAAGGAAGTCGGCACTCATACGCCCGCGTCGGATCCACCCCTTCGCCGACGTCGCGCCAGTGTCCATCCGGCTCCCCCTCCGGCGTGCGGCCGCACACCTCTCTCGCTTGCCGTGGCGCCAAAATGGTGAAGCGAATCCCCGCCTCGGCAAGCGCCTCGAGCGTCGGCGTATCCACCGCCGTCTCGGCCAGCCACATCCCCTCCGGGCGCCGGCCAAAGTGAAACTGAAAGTTTTCAACCCCCCAATGAATCTGCAGCCGCTTCTCCGTTTCCGTCGCCAGCGGCAATATGGTGTGGTTGTAGACCTGCGCAATGGCGTTGCCGTGACCGGCGCGCTGTTGCCGGCTGACCCGGTCGGCCTCAATGATGTGACGGTACTCATACGGCCGCTCGGTGCGCATCCAGTCGAGCAGCGTCGGTCCGAAGTTGAACGAAATCGAGGCGTAGTTGTTGACAATGCGACGAATCTTGCCCGCACGCCCAAGGATGCGCGAGCGAGCATTGGGGCCGTAACACTCGCGGGTGATGCGGATGTTCCAGTCGTGATCCGGCGCCGCCGAGTCCTGAATCTCAATGGCTTCGAGCCACGGGTTTTCGCGCGGCGGCTGGTAGAAGTGGCCGTGAATGCAGATGAAGCGAGATTCGTTCATGCGGCGCGGCTGACGACGTCGGGACCAGGCGAGCACGACTGCGCGCATCATACGTCGCCGTCAGGATGAATACCACGTTCGGACGTCGTGTCTGCGCCCTTGTGCTCGGGACATGGATGTGAAAAACCGCTCTCTTAGTGTGTCTTCCTGAAGTTTGTCTCGCTTCGGTCCATATGACCCGCCCCACTTCGCCAACAATGCCCCGAGGTTTCGTTGCGTGTGCCGTGCTCGGCGTGGTCACGTTGGCTGGCGCACTCAGCGCGGGCTGTGCCAGCGAGCCGCATCTCGAGGACTCCGTTCCGGCTCCCGCACGAATTGCGCTGATGCCGGTGGAGAACCGTAGTGGTGTCGACTTGCCCCGGCAGCCGGGGCTGGTTTGGCAAAGCTCGGAGATTGTGCGCATGCTGCTCGAGATGGAAACGAGCGAGGCGCCGCTTGCGGTGTGGCCGTTTACGGACGCGGAGCCCGGCGAGTTGCCGGCCGAGGTTGACGAGCGTTCCGCGCTGCGCCACCAATTGAGTTTCGAGCCGACGGAGGGTGTGCTGCGGTGGCGCCAAACCATGATGTACGAAGAGCGCCAACGCTTGCACGCATTAAGCGACGACCCGGCGTGGCGAGAGGCTATTGATTCTCTCTACGCGCAAAGTCAGCGGGAGCGCTACGACCTGCTAAAGATGCTTGGCGACGCGCTGGAGTCGGAGTTGAGCCGCCGCGGCTACGAGGTATACCGCCTAGAGCCGGAACAGGTGCCGCTGCGAATGCCGCACGCGGAGCGAATGGCCCTGGCCCACGAAGCGACGGGAGCCGAGCACGCGTTGCTCGTCGTTTTCGACCGCTGGGGGGCGAGCGAGTTGTTCGAAAGCGGGGAGATCTCCATCTCCGCCACGGCTGCGTTCGTGGACACGCAAACGCGCGAGCTTCGTTGGCACCGCCGCCTGGATTCGCTGCGAGTGCGCGTCGTCGGCGACGGAAAGCAAGACCGTGCGAGCATCCACGGCGTTGTCGACATGCGCTCTGCGTATCCGCGCCTCGTCCAAGCGGTCGCCGTCGAATTGTTACGCCGACACGACTGACTCCAGCCCCACAGCACAGCGCCCCAACGGGTGCGAGCAGGTACGCGGCAGCAGACAGAATGCACGCCGTAGCTGCGTTGGCTCGCGACCTTGGTACTAGTGCGAGCTGGTACGCGGCGACAGGCAAAATGCACGGCCCTACTTGTCACCGAGGACACCGTGAACCCGGAGGAGAGGAGAAGCGAGGAGAGAGAAACGCGCAAGCGGAAAGCAGTGGGGCGTTGATTGAACAGGCGGGCTGCAGGCCAGGCCAGCTCGTGTCACGCTCGACACGTTCGTTCTCTTTCGCACGGCGCTACGTTTCTCCTCTCTTCCGTGTGTTCTGTGCCCCAGGTGGCAAGAAAGGCTCGCGCTCCCCCCGCGCACGGCCCTCATTCCGCGCGGCGTTTCGACCAACGCATTTCGTTTTGCGCGCCGCTGCGGTAGGGTGTGCGGCACGCACGGCGGGTTTGCTGTGCGCCACTGCATACCACCGCAATTGAGCGAGCATGAGAATCAAGTACCGCCCCGAAGACTTTGTCGTGCAGGAACGCGCCCGCACGGTCGAGCCCGACGGCGACGGCGAGTTTGCCGTGTACCGGCTCACGAAGCGCAAACTGACCACCTTCGAGGCCGTCGGCCGCCTGGCGCGCGTATTTCGCATTCCCAAACGCGACATTCGCTTTGCCGGGCTCAAGGACCGCCAGAGCGTCTCCGAGCAGGTCATCTCCATCCGCGGCCCGCACCGCGAGTACGCCGACGACGAGCTTGCCCTCGAATACCTCGGCCGCACCGAGGAGCCGCTGACCAGCGAGGCCAACGAGGCGAACCACTTCGAGATTGTCGTGCGCGACTGCCGCGAGGCCGACCTCAAGCCGCTCGAGAAGAACCTCGACGAGGTGAAGCGCTACGGCCTGCCGAACTACTTCGACGACCAGCGCTTCAGTTGCGTGCGCTACGGCCAAGGCTTCATTGCCCGCGACTTCATTGCCGGCGACTTCGAGTCCGCGTTCAAGAAACTCGTCGCGACCGTCTACGACAACGACGACGCCACGCTGCGTCACCTCAAGGGGCTGATCCGCCGCATGTGGGGGCGCTGGAACGAATTGCTGGAGTCGCTCGGCGAGCGGCAGATGTTCCGAAGTGCCGTGGAGCACCTCGCACACGAGCCGAAGGATTTCGCCGGGGCGCTCAACCGCCTCGGCACGGGCCTCAAGACCATCCACCTCTTTGCCTACCAGAGTTACATCTGGAACTGGACGGTGCACCGCTACCTGCGCAAGTGCCTGGAGAAGTCGCAGCTTTCCGAGTTGCCGTTCGCCATTGCGTTCTACGCGGTCTGGCACGAGTTGCACGGCGTGGAAAAGCAGCGCTGGCTCGAGCAGGGAATGAGCGTGCCGCTGATTGATCACACGACACGCATTGACGACGGCAGACTCGCCAAGGCGCTCAGCGAGGCGCTCAAGCACGAGCAATTGAGCTTGTCGCGGTTTCGCATCCCCAGCGAAGAGATCTTCTTTCGCGAGGAGCCGCGCTCGCTTGTGCTGCTGCCGCAGGGACTTAAGGTGGACGGGCCGGAGCGCGACGAAGCGCACCGCGGCCGGCAGAAGGTGCGCCTGCGCTTCACCTTGCCCCGTGGCAGCTACGGCACCCTCGTGGTACGGCGCCTGTTTCTCGGCTCCCCCAATCTCAAGAGCCTCACCGCACCACGGTCAGCGCCGCGCGACAAAGAGACTCGCCACGGCGACGAGAAACGCAGCGATACCAGGGGCAAACGAGCAGGCGGCCCCGCCCCGGCAGGTCGCGGCGGCCCCTCCGCAACGCGAGGCAGCTCGCCCGCGCAGCGTGCTCCGCACGGCTCAAAGGGGCCGGCAAAGCCACGTTCCAAGGGGGGGACGCGAAGCTCGAAAAGCGGTGGCCCCGCACCCGGCGGCCGGCGCAACCCCGCGGGACGGCCACAGCCAAAGAAGTCCGACAACAAACCCGGCAAGCCACCCAAGGACCACGGCTAGGAGTCCTGGACCAACGCGCACTTTTGTAGCCCCGTAGGGGCGGCCGACGCTAGCTTAGGGCGGCAGCCGGAAGCCCCGGTTTGGGGCCGGCGCACAACCCACACACGACGCACCCCCTTTCACTTGCCGGAGGGGGAAACGTTGACGTAACTCGCGCGGCCGCATAAACCGAATGCTGCCGACGAAACGCCGTAAACGTTTGGCGAAAGGCGAGCGCAGGGGGGCTGGCGCTTGGCGCCCTGCGCTCGCCTTGTTTCGACAAAACTTAACGGCCTACGGTCGGCGCCCTGCGCTCGCCTTTTTCGTCGCACCTCAATGGCATTCAAGCCGCCGCGCTGGGCGACCCACGGCCGCGAGCGACAGATTCCTCGCCGAGAGCGGGGCTGACGTACGGATTTGCTTTCCTGATTGGCGCCGTTGCCGAGTAGGTTACGGGGAGGAGCGACCCACGGAGACCACTCTGGGAGCGTAGGTTCCATGCGTTCGCCGCGTTTACGTACAAGCACTCGCCTTGTCCGGCTCGGGCTGCTTTTTGCCTGTGTGTCGGTGATGGCCTTTGCCGCGTGTACCGAAGAGGCACGCTCGAACGCTTCGGAAACGGACGCCGGCAGCAACAAGGACGACACCGCGTCGGCGCCAGGCAAGCTTGCGAATCCCGAGCCGGGAGTCTGCTTGGTTAGCGGCGTCCCCTTGCCCGAGGA
>SKZP01000085.1 GCA_007127275.1 Planctomycetota bacterium | reverse complement strand
CTTGCAAATGGACTTGAGGGTGGTTGCAACACGGCCTGGCAAAATCGATACTGGGCGCTTCGATTCAACGGGTGTGGGATTTGTACGAAGCTCTTGGGGCTTATCGCGAGTCTCGCTCAACGCTTTGTGATTCCAATTCTGGGTGTTTCATGGCCCTTCCTGAGTTGCGTGCGGATATTTGCGTGATCGGCTCCGGCGCCGGTGGCAGCGTTGTGGCCTCGTATGCCGCACGCGCGGGGCTCAAGACGCTCGTGCTCGAGCGCGGCGGCTGGTTCACCGCCGATCATATGAGCCACCACGAGACCTCCGTCGTCGCAAGCATGTTCAAAGACGGCGGCCTGCAAACCACCGACACCTTCGACTTCTACATCCCGCAAGGCCAGTGCGTCGGCGGCTCGACGACGTTGAGCAACGCTGTCGCCTTCCGTGTGCCCGAGGAGGTTCAAGAGCGCTGGATCCGCGAGTTCGGCTTTCCGGCGACGCGCGCGGAATTGGAAGAAAGCTACGAACGCGTCGAGCGCTCCAGCAGCGTGCAGCCCTGCGACGAGCGCTCGTTCAGTCCGGGTACCTTCAAGTTTCTCGACGGTTGCAAAGAACTCGGCCTCGAAGAGGACCGCTACCGCCCGTTCGACAAAGGGATCAAGGATTGCCTCGGCTGCGGGATGTGCAACAACGGCTGCCCGTATGAGCGCAAGCGCACGCCGCTGCACACGTATATCCCCGACGCGGTGCGCCACGGCGCCGAGGTGCTGACCTACGCCGAGGCGTGGAAGCTCAAGCAACAGGGCAGCCGCATCACCGAGTTGCTTGTGCGGCGCATCCCGCCGGATGGCCCGCCGCATTATGTGCGCGTCGTTGCGGACAAGTTCGTGCTGGCCGCGGGCGGCATTGGCTCGGCGGCGGTGCTGCTGCGCTCGCGTGTGGGCCACAACGCCGGCAAGTGGGTCAGCTTCAACGCCGGCTGCGCGGTGACTGGCGAGTGGGACGAGGTGATTGACGCGCACTTGGGCGACGACATGTGCGCCTACTACATGACGCGCGACTACACCGTCGAGAGCACCATCAACCCGCCGGGGGCGCTGAGCCTGTTCACGCCGGCCTACTTCGAGGAGCACTGGAACCTCGTGCACCGCATCCGCCACCTATTCCAGGCGGGGGTGCTCGTGCCGAGCGACCCGGTGGCGCGGGTGCGCTACGGGCTGCTTTCGCGGCTGATGAAGCACGAACTTGTGCGTTACAAGCCCACCGAGGACGACCTTGAGCGCACCCGCAAGGGGCTGATCATGGCCGCGAAGATTCTGCTCGCCGGCGGCGCCAAGCGGGTCTTTCTGCCGTTCGCCATCACGACGACGGTAGAGACGTTCGCCGAGGTGGAGAACAAGGTGCGCGCCGGGCTGACCCGCCACGCCGATCTAAACACCTTCGGCTCGACGCACGTCTTCGGCGGCGCGGTCTTGAGCGAGGACCCCCGCCGCGGCACCATTGGCCCCGACTTCCGCGTCCACGGCACAGACAACCTCTACGTCGCCGACGGCAGCGTCTTTCCCACCGCCCTCGCGGTTAATCCGTGGATCACCATCAGCGCCACCGCCGACTACTTCTGCGTCAACTCGCTGAAGCTCAAACCGGTGACACTCGAAGACGAGCCCACCCCGCCCCGCGTGCAAGAATTGCTCGCCGAGTCGCGTGGGGAGCACGAGCAAAAACAGGGTCGCGTCGAGGTCACGACAAGTTTCGGGTAGCCCCAATTCCAGGGTCTGCGTCCGTGGGCTCCCGTCCACCCGCAAGGGACGCCAGGCCGCACAAGGGGAAGCGCGCGTATCCAGGTGATGCGAGCGCGCGTTCCACGGTGAGTTCGTGCGCGCCGTTGCATGAGATTGATTGCCCCCATTGACTGCCTGCCCCCCTGGATGACGCCCCTCGGTTTGCGACGTGCCCCCCTTGCGGACAGGCGAGAGCCCAGGGACGCAGTCCTCGGACTTGGACGGGGCGCTTTCATTGTTTTCGACAATCTCCGCTTGCGAAGATATGACACCCTGAAACGGAAACCGGATTCGAAGGAGCTCGCGCCGTGAGTAGTGTCGCCGAGAAGAAACGGGTCGTGATTACCGGGATGGCTGTGTTCACCCCGCTGGGGGAGACGCTGGAGCAGTTCTGGGATTCGCTGATCTCCGGTAAGTCCGGCATTGTGAACTGGAAGTCCGTCGACGCGAGCAACATTTACTCGAAGCTTGGCGGCGACCTTGAGCCGGACTTCAAAGCCCTCCTCAAGGATCTCAAGGAGAAGCTGTCGGCGGAGAAGTTCAAGCACCTCAAGCACATCTTCCGCACCGCCCCCTTCTCGGCGAAGGTCGGCCTGATCAGCGCGCTCAATGCGTGGCGTCACGCCGGCTTCGAGGTGGGCGAGAAGGCAACGGCGGATCCGTTCGACTCAAGCGTCATTGTCGGCGGGCACAACTTCAACCAGCGCTACACCGCGAAGAACCACGACCACTTCCTTGACGACCCGGAGTATGTCGACGGCCTCTACGCGCTCGTCGGCCTCGACACCTACATCCCGGCGGCGATTGCCGACATGATTGGCAGCCGCGGGCCCGTCTACACCATTGGCGGCGCATGCGCCTCGACGAACCTTGCGCTGCGCGACGCGCTCAACGAGATTCGCTACCACGGCGGCAAGGTCAGCGTCGTCGCCGGGGCGCCGTTCGACTTCGGCGTGTTGGACCTGCAGTCCATGTGCTTCATTGACGCGGTCAGCTACAAGAACTTCAACGACCGTCCCGCCGAGGCCTGCCGCCCTTATGACAAGGACCGCGAGGGCTTCGTGCCGACCTACGGCGCGGGCACCTTCGTCGTCGAGGAACTCGAGCATGCGCTGGCTCGCGGCGCGACCATCTACGCGGAAGTGCTCGGCGTCGAGGCCAATTGCGACGCCAACCACCTGCCACAGCCCTCGGCCGAGGGCCAAGCCGCATTGATCAACGCGCTGCTCAAGCGCTCGGGGCTCAAGCCCGAGGACATCCAGTACGTCAACGCCCACGCCACCTCGACGCCCATGGGCGACCTTGAGGAATTGCAGGCCATCAAGACCGTCTTCGGCGAGCACGCGAAGAACATCAAGGTCAACGCGACGAAGTCCATGACCGGCCACTGCTGTTGGGCCGCGCCAGTGGTCGAGTCCATTGCCGGCATCCTGCAGATGAACCGCGGCATGCTGCACCCCTCGATCAACATTGACAACCTCGACCCCGAGGTCGACGTCGACGTCTGCGCCGAGGGCCCCGTCGAATGGGAGGTCACGCACTTTCTGAAAAACTCGTTCGGCTTCTCCGGCATCAACTGCTGCGCCGTCTTCAAGAAGTACACAGGCCCCGGCGGCGCCGCGTGATTCGTTGGGCCAGGGAGGCTACTCGGGTGAAAGGCGCGGGCAAGTG
>SKZP01000355.1 GCA_007127275.1 Planctomycetota bacterium | reverse complement strand
TCGGCGAGCTTGCGGCCGGCCTCGCACAAAGCGCGGACGTTGCGCAGCAGGTGGCCACGTCCTTGTCACGGAAGTCGAACGCTTTTGTGCACGCCGAAGCGGACGGCACGACGTGGATTGCCGCGGACGTTGCCGCGTTGCCCGGCTTGGTGGAGCGCGCCGTCGAACTCGCCCAGCTTTGGTGGGGCAACCGCCCGCCGTTCGCGTTCGCCGTGGCGCTCACCTCCGGTTCCGACGTGGCATGCGCCGACGCGGCGTGGCAGGTGGCACGCGCGACACGTCGCCCGCTACCGGGGCACGCGGCGCACGTGCGAGCGAAACATCCGGAGCTTGCCTTGCCGGAGCGGATGGCCGGCGCAAGCGTGGCCTTTTTCCCGCGCTTTGCTGCGGACGCGCGCGCGCTTGTGCCACTTGAAGATTTGCGGGTCGTGCTGGGTTTGAGTACACACGTGCTCGGACTCGCCGGGGCGCGGCGCGACGAGGAATCCGGCGGCGTGGTCCGCGTCGGCCGTGGCGACGACAGCGTTGCGCTGCTGTGTGCGGAGGCGGCACGGGATGCGTTGCCGGAACCTCGCCCGGGGGCGGTGCAACGGACGCCCGCGGATCCGCGGTGGCGGGCGCGACTAACGTACCGCTTGATGAACCGGCTGGGGCTGCGCCGGCAGTATTCGCGCAAGCGCAAGGCATTGCCCAATCCCGTGGATCAGTTGGTGGAGGTGGTTCGCAGCAATCACTGGGAGGCGCTACACCGGCCGACGGTGCGCGAGGCCGCGCTGTACCTGGATCTTGCAGCGCGCTGGACGCACGGCGTATTGCCGCGTGCTACCGACGAAGCGCCGACGACGTGAACGAAGCGGGGAGTGAAACGCAGCCTACGGGGAACGCACCGGAGGCGACCAGCCGACGCAAGCGCAGGGAAAAGGAGGAGCCGCACGGATATTTGCTAGAGTGCAAAGCAACGGAGGGCCCGCCCTTCCAACCAAGTGAAAGAACGAGCGAACGACGACATCTACGGAGTCGCTGCTTCGCGTACCGGATGGTCGAACACGCCGGATGGTCGAACACGCCGGATGGTCGAACACGCCGGATGGTCGAACACGCCGGATGGTCGAACACGCCGGATGGTCGAACACGAAGGAACGCGGGCGTGGCTGCATCACGTGGGGCAGACCTGCCGCCGTGTGCAGACGCACCCGAAGACAGGGCAAAGCGCTACGACGGCTCGTGCCACATCCACGAACGGGCGCAGCGAACTTGCCCACTCACATACCTGCCGAGTCGCGTTACGCGGCCGGTAGAGAAGCAAGCAGGAGGCCGCGCACATGCTGCCCGCCGAGAACGAGCCCACGCAACAACAGCAAGAGCAACAGCAACAACAGTCCGCCTCGACGCCAAGCGAATCTTCGCAGCAACAAGCTGCGCAAGGCGGCGCCGCGGGTGAGAAAGCGGAAGGGGGCGCCGAGGGAGACAAGGCGCAACACCCCTCGCAAGAGTCGCAGCAGCAAAAACAGGAGCCGTCCGCCGCACCCAGCGAGGCCCCGCAACAACCGAAGCAACAAGAACGCGGTGGCGCTGGAGGCGGAAAGCCGCAACAGCAGCAACGACGTCGCGGGCGCCGCGGCGGAGGTCGCCGGGGCGAGGACGCCGAGACCGGCGGTGGCGGTGGCGGCAACCGCGGCGGTGGTGGCGGCGGCGGCCGGCGCGACGGCTACGACACCGAGCCCAAGCGCGCCGACGAATTGCGCAAGGTGCTCGAAGCTGGCGACGCGCAAAGCCTCGACAAACTCGCCGAGACCTACGGCCAGGCCTGGGGCAACAAACCACCCTGGGTAAAGAACCGCTTCGCGACGTACCAGATTCGCGGCATTGTCGGCGACGTCGAGCGTTTGCGCCACAACGCCAGCAACTTCGCCGACGACGCCGAGGCACAGCGCACCTTCCGCCTGCTGCGCCCCAAGGTCGCCTACGTCGCCCGGCGCTACCACGACGAGGACCTCTACGAATTCGCCCGGGTGATGCGTGTCGCCATTGATACCGTCGGCGCCGACGCCGAGCGCTTCCGCCGCTTCCTGGACTTGTTCGACTCCATGCTGTACTACTTCCGCGCCGCCGGCGGCCGGTAACCCCTGGCGGGGCCGAGATACACGGCACCACAGGGGCAATCAAACCGCGCCGAGTCGCGGTTCCCTACAATCACCACTGATTGCTTCTCGCCGTGGCGTGTGCCTCGACTCCCACCGCCCCACCTTCCGAAACGGACTCGTTCGCTCGACTCCCCGTATCCAGCTGAAACGCTACGAACATGGCTGCCACGACCATCAAGCTCGACCAAAAAATCTTCTTCACCGGCCTGATTGTCGCGCAAACCGGCCTGAGCATTGGCGGCACCGACACGGGCCTCGGAGCCGGCGGCGCCGACCGCGTGGTCATCCGCGACCCACTGACCAATCAACCCTACATCCCCGGCTCCACGCTCAAAGGTCGCATGCGCTCCCTCGTCGAGCGCCTCTACGGCGAGTTCGGCCCAAGCCCTGGCGCGCAAGCCGGCGGTCCCATCAAGAAACCCGCCACCCCGGAAACGAAACAGCTCGGCGCCCTCTTCGGCCTCGCCGCCGACGACTCCACTCCCGTGCCCGGGCGGCTCGCCGTGCGGGACGCCAAGCTCAGGAACGCACGCTGGCTCGACGGCCAACGCGACCTCGACCTGCCGTACACGGAGCTCAAGACCGAAGTTACCATTGACCGCATCACGGCGCGCACCACGCCGCACCACTACGAGCGAGTTCCCGCGGGCGCCATCTTCGGCCTCGACATTGTCGTGACGACGTACCAGGTCGACGGCACTGCCGACGAACTGAACGCGCTGCTCAAGCCGCTCTTTCTCGGACTGCGCCTCGTGCAGGACGAAACGCTCGGCGCCTGCGGCAGCCGCGGCTACGGCAAGGTGCGCTTCCACCTCGACGCGCCGACGACGCGCAACGCCGAGGCCTACATCAACGGCGAGCCGGCAATGCCGCTCGACGGGGTAGAGGTTCCCGCGGACTTGCGCATGAACGACGAAGAGCTTGCTGCGGTGCGCGAAACGTTGAACTAAACCCCCTGTCGGGTGGAATTCGAGAAAAGCCCACGGGATGCGGCTCGTGGGTCACACTAGGAATCCGCCCCCAGGGCGCAGCCCGTGGGCTTGGGCCAAGCGGTGTCCCGTCACCCGCCACCGAATCCTCCGCAGGCCCGCAACGGGGGGCGCTCCTGCTGTCGCGTCGCGGATGAACACCTTTACGCGCAGGTCCGTGTAGGTACGCCGAGCAGTGGAGCCTGCGACCACGCAGCCCCGTCGTGCAAATCTTCGCCCACTCCCTGCGGCAAACCAGTGCCGTGCGGCGTCACTCGTATTGCAAGCTCTCGACGGGGTCGAGTTGCGCCGCTTGGTTGGCCGGGTAAAGCG
>SKZP01000158.1 GCA_007127275.1 Planctomycetota bacterium | reverse complement strand
GTGGCTGAGTCCGTGGAGCTGCAGCCGAGTTGCAGCAAGGCGAGCGCTCCGATTAACATCGACGTCCAAAGCAGCGAGCGAGCCATCATCAGCCATGCGGGAGCAACCAGAAGAAGATGCGAGCGGATGAGTCGCAAAGCGACCGACTCCGCAGTCACGGAGATTGTACGAAACCGCCGCGGCCACGTGAATCACCCCTGGCAATCACCGGCAAGCGGGGCAGGGGGAGCAGCCGCAAGCCGGTAAGTCTTGATGAACAAGACAAGCACAGGGCACCCGCCCTGCGAAACGAATCCGCGTGTTTCGTGCTTCGCCTCGCAGGGCTCGCGTTCTGTATTCGCCTCAGAAGACTGTCGCGTCGTCCGTATCCCGAAGGGACGTGCAACCAGGATGCGAATGGAGGCGCAATCCGCGCTTCGCAGTCACGTCCGTGGCGTTCCTGCGGGCACTTCACCACGAAACGTCGGGGCATTCCGAAGTCGCCAGCGTCCTTTGCCAGCGCTGCCCCGTCCCGGTAGGATGCACGCAACGCCGCCATCCGCTCCGCACTGTTCCGGCCGCGCCATGAATCTGCCAGCCTTCACTAGAGCCGCTGTTCTTTGCGTCGTCGTCACGGCGCTCGGATACCTCGCCTTCACCTCCGCAGGCTGCTCGACTGGTGACCCCGAGGAAACCGCCCACGGTCATCACCACCACCACCACGGGCACCACCACAACGGGCACCACCACAACGGGCACCACCACAACGGGCACCACCACAACGGGCATCACCACAACGGGCATCACCACAACGGGCATCACCACAACGGGCATCACCACAACGGGCATCACCACAACGGGCATCACCACAACGGGCACCACCATACAGAGGTCGACGACCCAGACGCTGCGCCTCTCCACATTGGCGTCGTCCTTCCGTATATGAAAGGGCTCAACCGGTACGCTGCCGAGTGCTACAACGGGTTGCGCCTTTCCGGTCTTGAACGCTTCAACTACGGCGGCGTGCGCGTCGAGCTTACGCTCTACGACAGCGAAAGCGAACAAAAGCGGATCACGACACGCACGCAAGAGGCGCTCGCCGACGGCAGCCGCCTCCTCATTGGTGGGCTGACCGACGCCGAGGCGCGTAGGATGGCTTCCCTCGCGCAGCAAGAAGCGCCGGAGCTTGCCCTCCTCACCCCCGCGGCAGCGAGTTACGACCTGACGGTCGAGTACGACAACGTCGTGCGCATGCCGTATCACCATGTCCGGCAAGCAAGCCTTACCGCGGAGGCCGTCGCATGGGCGCTGGGGGACGAGAAACCGAGCGTCGCGCTTCTCTACAACGCCGAGGACATGTACGGACTGGACCTTGCCTACCCGTTTCAACGCCGCATGGAGGAACTCGGCGGCGAGATTGCCACGGAACTCCTGTTCGTGCCGGGCGAGGCAAGCTACGAGTCGCTGAGTCGCGAGGTTGTGCAAAGCGGCGCAAACGCCGTATACCTCCCCGCGTTACCCGACGAGGCCGCGCCCATTTTACAGGCGGCCCGCGGCGCGTGGAACGAGATCCGCGTCTTCGGCAGCGACGCGTGGCACAACGCCGAGCTGCTTGACCAAGCCGGTGCAGCGTCGTTCGGCGACCTCGAGGTCTACGTGCCGTCGCACTTCTTTCCCGACAACGAACGCGCCTCCCGCTTCGCCGAACGCTACGCCACTCAGTTCGGCGACCCCCCCGGCCCGCTCGCCGCGCTGGGCTACGACACGGGTCAACTCATCCGCCAGGCACTGGTGCACGCGGTGGACGCGGCCGACGGTGTGCCTACCCCCCGCGAGATCCGCACAGCACTCTACGCGCCCAGGCACGTCCACGGCGCCAGCGGCACCTTCCGCGTAGACGCCGAGTCGCGCTCAAGTGACCGTCGGCCGCAGTTCGCGCGGATCACCGCGGACGGCTTTCGCTTTCACGCGCGGATGAGCGCCGCCGTTGCGGACGAGGACACCACCACGGTGCTCGGGCACGTGCGCAAGCTCGAGCGAGCGCAAGACGGCAAAATTGTCGCTACGGTGGCCTTTCCCGCGGGAGTCGAGTGGGCGGCAACGGATCACTGGCACGTCCATGATGGAGACGGCCACGTCATTGCGCACGTCGAGTTCGACGCCGCTCGTGCCCCGCAGGCCAGCGCGGAAGAGGTCCACGTCAGCGGTCGCGTCGAAGCAACGGAAGGTGCGCGAGAGATACGCGACGGCGACCGGGTAAGCAACCGCGGCCGACTCGCACCGCTTCAGCCGCGATGAACTCACGAATGCAGCGGCAGCGCGGACGGCGGCGCGTCAGCGGAATTGGTAGAACATGCCGGAGCTTCCCAGTTCGCGCGAGGTGATGCGCTCAATCTCGGAGTGCCGCGTGCAGAACAAGTAGATGGCCAGTTCACGGCGCGTTCCGCTACGGGTGCGCTCCCACACCTCTTCGGGCGTTAGCTCTTCTTCGCCGTCGCCTTGCGCGCCTCCGCCACTGGCCGGACGACGCTGGTAGAGACGACCGCTGCCGTCGAAGTAGTCGAGGCGCTCCTGGCCCTCCGCAAGGCCCTGGCGGTCACTGCGCGCTTCTTCGCGGCGCCGCTGCCGTTCCCGCATTTCTTGCATGCGGCGCTCTAGGCGCTCGCGGCGGCGGTCACGCTCCGCCTCGCGGCCGTCGTCTCCGTTGCGCACGCCACCGCCGAACATTTCCAGAACGGTGATTGGCAAGCGCACGGCGAGTGCGCGCATCTCGTCCCGGTCACGCTCGGCGAACAGCTCCTCCATCAAGGCAATTTCGAGTTCGAACTCGTTGTACAGATGTGCATGAATCTGCTCCTGCATGGTCAGCTCTTCCCATGCGGCACTCCCTTGCTCCGGAATGTTTTCCGGATCCCGTAGGTCGCGGCGGCCACTTGCGACGAAGCGTTGCAACTCGTTGGGTTGGACGTTGCGACGTACCTTGTCCCGTGCGGTCTGCTCAATCAGCCGTAGATACCGCTGGCCAATGGCCGTGCCCGTTTCGCGGCGCCATTGCGCGTACAACTCTTCGGCATTTTCGCGAATCACCTCGCTCAACTCGTCAAGCTCCAAAACGTCCTCGAGGCGTTCGAGCGAGGCGAGGTAGTCGCCGCGGCGCAGGTAGATTCGCGCCTCATGCAACATCTCGCGAATCTCCGCCTGCGCAATCAACTCCTGAAACAGTTCGCGCAACGGCTGAATGATCTCCTGAAAACGCTCGACGTCTTCGATTGCCTCGAGGTGGGCAAGCCCGTACTCGTACAGGCCGAGCTCCCGGCAATGCTTCGCGAGCAGAAAGTGCGTCTCCGGCTCCTCCGGCGGATGCATGTCGACCAGCCGCTGGTAAAGCTCCTCACTGGTCAGCAGGTGGCGGGCATTGATGGGCACGTCGTAGAAGCCGTCGGCAATGTCGCGCCGCGCCACAGTGACC
>SKZP01000252.1 GCA_007127275.1 Planctomycetota bacterium | reverse complement strand
GGATGCGCTCGGGCATCCCTGGTTGGCTGGGCTGCTGCGGTGCCAGCGCCTCGAGCTCGGTGCGGAACTCGGGCACCTCGCGCAGCCGGTACCAGTGCGGGCCGAAGCCGAGGCGCCAGACGAAGTGGCGCGCCCGCAAATCCCCGTTGCGTAGCCGCCGGCGGATGTCCTCGGTGGAGAATGGCCCGAGCCGGCTGCCGGCGACCACGGCAAACCAAAGGTGCCCGTCCTCGCCTGCCGAGGCCGGCGCCTGCGTGCCGCTTGCCGTTTTCGCAGGGGCAGCCGCTGCCTCCGCCGTCTGGCCTGCCGTGGGGTCAGCAGGGTCCCCGTCAGCCCCGGCGCCGTTGCCACTTGTGGGACGCTCGCTCTCCGGCGCGACACTGCCTTCGTCGGCGGTGTGCGGCGCACTCTCCTTTTTCGGCTCGCCCTGCTGGGGCGAGGTCGCGTCGTGCTCTTCGTGCGGCATGGTTCCCCAGCGACCGTCGAGGTCTCACCGAAACCGCTAAAGGTGCTCCAAGGTAGGCTACCACACAAAACGAGCGCCGCACCCCCCCCCCATGCGCAATACGGAACGTTAGCCGGGCCTTTGAGCCCGCCCCGTCCGTGCGCAACAACCAACCTGGAGCGTCAATGGTAAGCCCGTACAAGGCATAAACGTACCTCGCGGGACTCCCTCCTTAAGGACGGATTCCTGCGCGCGCGGAAACCCGCCTACGGATATGATTCCGTCCAAACAATCCTGCTGTACCCAAAGCCAGCTGCGACGGGGGGGTGGGCCGCGCATTCCGCAAGCCCACGGACTGCGGTCCGCAAGCCGGTCGCGACTGTCGACAGGGACCCACGGGCCGCGTGGGCTCGCACGGGCAGACTCTCCGGCTGTGGAATGCACGGGAGGTGGGCGCCCCGTTGAACCGGGGGGCGGGGCTAGGTATGCTCCGGCGCGGAGGACACCTGGGGCGCGCTCCGTCGGTGTGTTTACCCCCGCGGCCGCATCGCCTGTGCCCCAGCCAACGCCCCCGTTTGCATGCCCAAAGTAGGTAGGAGTCCTCATGGATCGCCAAACGGTCGAGCGGTTTCGGCAAACCTTCGAGCAGGTCGTGCTCGAACTCGTCGACGAACGCGGCAACCTCGCGTATCTCAAGCGCTACACGTCGTTCAATCGCCCCGCCGCCATGCCGGTGAATATCGTGGTGCAACACAAGGCGGGGGCGTTCGCCGGCTTGCTCGCCCAGGACGACGCGACGCAGGAGCAGGCCCTGCGCGACCGGGCGAGGGAGCTTGTCGACGAGTTGATCGGTGCGCGCCGCAAGCGTTGCTTCCTGTTGGAGGAACGGCCGGTCGAGTTCTGGCAAGAGGGGAACCATTTGCACTACTGCTGGCGCATCGGCTGTGCCGAAGAGGGGGAGGAGCAAACCGAACAGCAGTGGTTGCACGACGCTGGCGCTAGCGCCGGCACATCCACCACCGCCGGCAAAACCCGCCACTGACGGTCGGCCAAGTCCCCGTCGCGCCCATGACCGCCGTCGAGTCCGACTCCGCGCCCGCCGCATCCGAGCCGCCGCCGCCGCCGTCGAGCGCCAGCAGCGGCGTCCGCTCCCGTGTCAATTCGGCGCGGCTCTCCCGCAGCTCGACACGCCGCCTCAAGGGGCGTCGCCGCGACTTCACCCGCGGCTCCCTCTGGACGCACATTGCCCTGTTCGGCTCGCCGTTGGTCGTCGCCATGGGCTTCATGGCGGTGTTCAACCTCGTCGACGTCTTCATTGTCGGGCGGCTGCCGAACGCGCACGAAGCGGTCACCATTGTCAGCATCTGCGACACCTTGGTCACGCTGTTCGTCGTGCTGATCACCGGCATTGGCAACGCGGCCATGGCGCTGATTGCGCGGGCGGTCGGCAAGCACAACCTGCTGGATGCGCGCAATGCGGCGACGCAGTCGTTGCTGATTACGGCGGTGATCTCCGCGGTCGTTTTCCTGCTCGGCGCCATCATTCCGCGTATGACCCTCAAGGGGATTGGCGTCGACCCGGGGAGCGAGCTCTTTGCCGTCGGCGTCGACTACCTGCGTGTGGCGCTGATGGGCGGCTTCACCATGCTGTTCGTCGTGCAGCTCACCTCGATTCTGCGTGGCATTGGCAACTCGACCTGGCCGACGGTCGTGCTCGTCGTCGTCAACGTGCTCAACATTATCCTCGCCGTCGTCTTCGTGCTCGGCCCCGACACGGGCATTCCCTTCGGGCTCGACTGGGGGGTGATCGGCGCGGCGTGGGCGGCGTTGACGGCCCGGCTGATTGGCTTCGGCATGTGCGTGCTGATCTTCCTGTTCGGGATTGGCCGGCACTACGTGCACTTCAATCCGCGACGGTGGCGGCCGCGGCGCGACACGGTGCGCTCGCTCCTCAAGATTGGCCTGCCCTCCTCGGGGCAGTTGATCGTGCGGGTGCTGGCCATCCTCGGGCTGATCATGCTGATTTTTCACCTGCTCACCGACGCCGCAAATCAATCCATTGGAACCGCGTTCGCCCTGGCGGTGAAGCTCGACCTCGTCGCGCTCTTTATGATCATTGGCTGGGGCCAGGCGGCGGCAACCATTGTGGGGCAAAACCTCGGGGCGGGGCACAAGGCCCGTGCCATCCGGGCCGGCTGGATTGCCTCGTGGTATGCCATGATGATGAGTGCGGCCGTTGGCGCGTTCTTCTTCCTGTGGGCGCCGGCAATTATTGACTTTTTCTTCGAGACGGAGACGGATCCGCCGGCAGAGATTGCCGAGGAGCGCGAGGAGGAGGCCGGCGAGGAGGCCCGCCGTGCCTGGCAGGAGCTTCAGCAGCGGATCTACATACCGGAGCGGGCCGTGCGCCTGACGGGAGCGGACCTGGATTGGGGGCGTGCGGATCAGGCGGAGGAGGCGCTGCAAGAGCTGCACGCCTTCTGGCGCGACGAACGCTACACGGGTACGCAGGCCGCCGGCGAGGCGTGGCGGCTGTACAAGGATACCGAGCACCGCCTCGTCGTCTACCACGGCTCGTGGTATCTGCGCATCATTGTGCTCGCCTGGCCGTTGATGGCCATTGGGATTGTGCTGAGCCAGGCCATGACCGGCGCGGGGCAAACCCGTATTCCGGTGATTCTCGACGCAAGCGTGCTGATTGGGTTGATGCTGCCGGCGGTGTGGGCGGTCAATGAATTTACCCCGTGGGCGCAACGTATGACCTGGGTGGTGATTGCGCTAGCGTATGCGGTGCTCGCGGTGCTCTACGTCGTCAGTTTTCGCCGTGGCAAGTGGACCGAAACGCTCGCGGTGAGTTACGACGCCGGCAACGCGGAGCCCAAGACCACGGACCAGAACCGCAGCGAGGCTCGGGAGCCGGGCAAGTCAAACGAAACGGAAAGCGAGAACGACGTGAGAAGCTAACCCCCGTCGCTTTTGGGATTCGTATTTTTCCAAGCCAACGAG
>SKZP01000705.1 GCA_007127275.1 Planctomycetota bacterium | reverse complement strand
TGCGACCCACGGGCGAAGCCCGTGGGCTTGGATATTCGACGGTTCCACAACTTTGAGATACACGGCGCGGGCAACCTTCGCTTGCGAGGGGTGGGCGTCACGGGCTTGGTCCTGCCGGCGAGCGATGCCAATGAATTGGCACGACTTTTCTTGAGGGGCTTGACGAGACGGGCGAGTTCCTCGGCATCATCTGCGACAACGAGGCACGCGATGCGGTCGCCTCGGTCGGCGACGATGCGGAGCGCATGCTCGCCGCCACCCCAGTCCATGCCAGTGCAGCGGTTGGTCGTGGCGAATCCCTTGCGCAGCAGATACCGTGTGTCGTAGCGCCAAAATGGATGCAACCCATACAGGCGCTGCCCGTGGGCTCGAATCAACAACCGGTTCCCAACGTGGCCTTGCTCGGCTCTCGCCGTGCGGCGTTTGCTCGTCGAGGGTGGCGTGGTAGAAGTGCGGCTGACGCACCGCGTGCGTGGATGCCTCTGACCCTGTCTTGTCCCAATGATCCCGCCATGTCTACGAGTACGACCAGGCATTTTCTGCAACTGCCCGACTTGACGCCCGAGGAAGTCCGTCGGGTTCTCGAATTGGGTCGGCGAATCAAGGCGGCGCCGCACGAGTATGCCGAGGCGCTGAAGAACCGCGTCCTGCTTATGATCTTCGCCAAGCCGAGTTTGCGCACGCGAGTCAGCTTCGAGGCGGGAATGGCGCAGATGGGCGGCCACGCCATTTATTACGACCTCGGCAACTCGCCGCTCGGAGCGGGCAAGGAAAGCATTGCCGACACGGCCCGCGCCTCGACACGCATGGTTGACGCGGTGATGGCGCGGCTGTTCGAACACGAGGAGATTGAGGAGTTCGCCGCGCACTCGAGCGTGCCGGTGGTCAACGGCCTGACGAACTACACACATCCCTGCCAGATTCTCGCGGACCTGATGACCGTCGCGGAGAAAAAGGGCACGCTCGAAGGGCTTACGCTCTGTTACACGGGAGATGCGCAAAACAACGTCACCCACTCGCTGCTCTACGGCTGCGCCATGCTCGGCGTAAACATCCGCGTGGCCTGCCCGTCAGGGGCGGAATATGAGCCGCTACCGAAGGTCGTCGCGCGGGCTAAGGAGTACGCGGCAAAGCACGGCAGCGAGGTAACTGTCTCACACGACGCCAAGGCCGCGGCCCAGAAGGCCGACGTCATCTACACCGACTCCTGGATGAGCTACCATATTCCAAAGGACGAGGCGCAAGCGCGCCGGCAACTCTTCCTGCCGTATCAGGTCAATGCCGAATTGATGCAACAAGCGAAGCCGGATGCGGTGTTCATGAACTGCCTCCCTGCGGAGCGAGGCGCAGAGCAAACGGCGGAGGTCATTGACGGCCCGAATTCGATTGTATTCGACCAAGCCGAAAACCGTCTGCACGCACAAAAGGGGTTGCTGGTGTTCCTGCTTGCGGGTGGGTAGTGGGTAGTACGTCGAGGCAGGAGTGGCTGGTTATTGGTCGCTGGTGGCCCTGGCTGCGGAGAAGTGAGGCTTGTGGCGTCTGGACGGACGAAGCGACAATCAGCGGCGTGCATGCTCGCACGTCACCGCCTGCCACCAACGACTTTCTACATCTTTTTACGACTCACAACTCACGACCCGCCACTCACGTACCCACGACCCGCCACTCGCGTACCCACGACCCACCACTCGCGTACCCACGACCCACGACCCACGACCTCATGCTCGCCAAACGGATCATTCCTCGCCTTGATGTGACCGAGGGGCGCCTGACGCGCGCTCCCGGAAACGAAGAATTGGTCGAGAACGACCCGGTGGAGCTTTCGCGGTTTTACGACGCCGCCGGGGCGGACGAAATCTTGCTTTATGATCGCGGCGAGACCTCGGACCGCTCCATACGCTTCGAGGAGCTGGTGGAGAAGGTTACGAAAGCGGTCTTTCTGCCGCTGATTGCCGGCGGTGGTGTCTCCTCGCCGGCGCAGATTCGCTCGCTGTTGCGCGCCGGGGCCGACCGCGTGCTGTTGCAGAGTCATGCGCTGCGCCACCCGGAGTTTCTGCAGGCCGCAGTGGAGCGCTTCGGCGCCGAGCGAATCCTGTTGAGCATTGAAGTGGTGCGCCGCCGTACCGCCGTCGTCTCCCCGTCTACCTCCGCCAGTGAAACGGCGCATGTCCCGGGCACCTCCGACTCGGGAAGTGCCTCCGGCGAGGATTTCCTCGTTGTCTGCGACGGAGGCAAACGAGTCACCGACCGTAAGGCACTCAAGTGGGCCGCGGCCGGATCCGCCGTCGGTGTCGGCGAAATCCTGGTGACGTCGCTTGACCGCGCGGAAACCAAACTGGGCTTCGATTTGCCCTTGATTCGTGAGGTATCATCCCACGTCGACGTGCCGCTGCTCGTCGGCGGCGGAGCGGGCTCGGTGGAGCACTTTGTCGAGTTGTTCACGACGACGACGGTGGCTGGCGCAGTGGCTTCGCAGATCTTTCATCACCGAGAGACCAGCATCAAGCGCGTGAAGCGCCAGTGCCACGCCGCCGGCGTCCCGCTGCGCCTGCAGGTGGAAGAGGTCGACGTGCACCTGCAGGGCGAGGCTGCTGGGCGCCTGCCGCAGATTGAGACGAACGTGCCGACGCCGGAGGGGCCGACAGCAGGGTCCGACCTTGCCGAGCAACCCTCGGGGGAGGCGAACCAGGAGGAGGGTTAGGAGCTGTCAGTAAACTTGTTCCGCACTTTGAGTGTCGCGAGCGAAGGCAATGCAAGGCGTAGGACGGTGAGCAGCGGTGGCGAGGCTTTGCCACGTCGAGCGGCGCAACCGACGACAACGAAGCATTGCCGAGCGCGCCAGCTCACCGTCGGAAGAAACCCTCTGAAAGCTCCGTAGCGCCAAAGGCGCCGCAGACGAGACCGTCTCTCGCAAGCGCTCAACAAGGTCGAAACGAGGCTCATGGTTCGTGGCCATCTTCGAGCAACCACAAAACGGAAAAGCAACCGTGAAGACACTTTTGTAAGGTAGAGTTGAGTCGTCGCGTGCGCGACTTGGAAGTGCAAAGTTCGCAGGCCGCTGCCGCGTCCGCGCCAACGAGAATGCCATCATGACCCGATATCGCTGCACGCTTTGTGGCACGATTTACGACGCATCCAACTTGGCGGTGGGCCAGTTTCAGTGCCCCGCCGACGGCGCCCCACTAGTCCCCATGCGTGAGCCGAGTCCGCCTCCACAGGCACACCCGGTTCAGCCACAACCGGCCTACGGCGGGCCGCCCTCGCATCCCCCGGCGACGTCGGAGTCGGTTGACGACTTGGAAGTCGTGGAGAGTGACGACGACGTCGACGACTTGGAAGTGGTCGACGACGGTGCCTTCGACGCTGAGCCGCAAACGGCCGAGGCGTTGCCGGCCGAGGTGGCACCCGAGCCGTGGAACGAGGCGCCGGTTTGGGACGCGGCGCCGGCCGAAC
>SKZP01000457.1 GCA_007127275.1 Planctomycetota bacterium | reverse complement strand
GCCAGACTGCCGACGGCGAGCGGATCCGTTTGCTCGCCAATATCGAGTTCGTCAGCGAGATCGAGGAAGCGCTGGGTATGGGGGCGGAGGGGGTCGGTCTCTTCCGCACGGAGTTCATCTTCGCGGCCGCCGGTGGCCAACCGGAGGAGGAGGAGCACTACGCCGCGTATTGCCGAGCGCTCGACTCGCTGGAGGGGCGCGCGCTGACGGTGCGTACCATGGACTTCGGCGCCGACAAGTTCGGCCACGAGCTCGAGCTGCCGCACGAGCCGAACCCGGCGCTGGGCTGCCGCAGCATTCGTCTGAGCCTGCGCCACGACCATCTCTTCCGCACGCAGTTGCGCGCCCTGCTGCGTGCCGCGTTGCACGGCAACGTTCGGCTGATGTTCCCAATGATCTCGACGCTGCAAGAGCTCGAGCAAGCGAAGCAAATGATCGTCGAGACGCACGAGGAACTCGTCCGCGAAGGGATTCCGCACCGCGAGAGCCTGCCGGTCGGGATGATGGTCGAGGTGCCGAGTGTCGCGCTGACCATCGAGGAGTTTGTCGGCGCGGTGGACTTTCTGGCCATTGGTACCAACGACCTCATTCAGTACACGCTCGCCGCCGACCGCACGAATCCAACCGTCGCGCCGCTGTATCAGCCGAGCCACCCGGCGGTGCGTTTCTTGCTCGAACGCGTACTGAAAGCGGCGGCCGAGGCGGGAGTGGAATGCTCCGTCTGCGGCGAAATGGCCAGCGACGTACGCTACACGCAAATGCTTCTCGACATCGGCCTGCGCAGCTTTTCCGTCGCCCCCTCGGCAATTCCGCCGATCAAGCGTGCCATCCGCGCCGCCAAGGCAAACGACCAAAGCCCCTCCGAGCGCCACAAGCAGCAGCAACCAAGCCCCACGTCTTGAAGGCGCGGCGCCGGCGGTTCTGACGAGCCGACGGACGCGGGGCGAACGCCCGACCGCGGTGACAGTGTAGAAGCTAGCTTTCTCAAAGTTCGTGCGGCAGGCGAGGTCGAGCGAACGGTCGCAGGAGTGGGGCGGCGGGAAGGGAGCAGCAGCGGCGTGGCCGTAGCCACCTCGAGCAGCGCAGCGAGCGCCTACTCGCCCCAGCGACCGTGCAGCCTAGTGTTGTGTGATGGCGAACTCTTCGCGGCGAGCGTGACGAGCGAAGAGTGTGCAAGGTGAGGGAAGGCGCCCCATTTGGCACGTTGAACGGCACAGCCGACGACAACGAAGCACAGTCGAGCGCAGGTGCTCAAATTCGGAAATTTTTCTGACAGCTCTTTACTGCGCGGTGAAGCGGCGCAGGCGTATGACGCCGAACAGCAACAGCCCGGCGAGACTCGACAACAGCAGCAGGACGCCGGCCTGACGTGGCATGGCCGCGGCCCCGTCGAGTGACTTGGTGGAGTCCGTGTTCGCGTGCTTGTCGTCCTCGCCGGCGCGTTGCTCGCGTAACGGGCGGGCGTTGTCGCGGTAGACGCGAGAGAAGATGACGTTGCCCTCGTCGTCGAAGCGCTCGGCACGGGAGCGGTAGATGCGCAGCGAGAAGAAGTCCTCGCGTGTTTCCTCGATCACCGGGCGGTAGGTGATCGTTTCGGCGCGGATGTCGCGGTTCATGTACATCACCGTCGGCGGGAACTGGCCCGTGGCATCGAGCGTGACGTGCGAGTTCTCGACGAGCCAGTCGTGGCACAACTCGACGCCCTCGCCGTCCTCGGCCTGCGGCAGTTCCTTTCGCACCGCATGGAGGCGCACGGCGACGCTTTGCACGCGGCGCGGATTGTCGGACGAGAAGGGCAACTCAACCGGCTCCCCCTCCTCGACTACCTGCGCCTCATAGTCCACGCGCTCGGAACGGGGAAAGGTGCGGCGGTGGCTGAGTACGAAGGTGTGATCCGGGTAACTCTCCAAGGCGTCGAACACGTAGGTGCGCGGCACCGGTTCCCGCTGCGGCTGCGGTTCCGGCTGTGGCTGTGGCCGCGGGGGAATCCGGTTGGCCTCGGCCGTCGCCGCGGCGCCAAAAACCACCACCGCAAGCGCTAGCAGGCCCACAAAGACCGAAAGCGACTGTCGCACACGCGTCGTCGTCATCGTCGTTGATTTCATGGTCGGTCAGCTCCCGAACGGTCGGTGAATGAATAACAGCAACAGGTGCACGGACGAATGCTCACCCCTTATGACGTGCCACGCGACCGAAAGTTTCCGAAAAAAGTGGAGAGACGTACACGAAGCGCGTTTGGCGGCCTACAGCAGCTCCAACTGCAACTGCTCCAGTTCGCGGATTTCGTCGCGGATGGCGGCGGCCTTTTCGTACTCGAGGTTCTTGGCGTGCTCTTGCATCAACGACTTCAGTGCCTCGACCTGCTTGGGGATGTCTTCGAGCACGAACTCGGGGCCGAACTCGCCGCGTAGCTCCGCGAGGGATTCCTCTTTGCCTTTTTTCCTTTTGCCGGCTTTCTTGCGACGGCCCTTTACTTGCTCCTCGGCGCGGCGAAGCGTGTCGCCAATTCGCTCGTCAAGGTCGACGTCAACGGTGACGTAGTCCGCCTCCGCGGCTAGCGCCTCAATTCCTTCGCCAATTTTCTTTTGGATGCTGCGTGGGGTGATGCCGTGCTCCTTGTTGTACGCAAGCTGCGCGGCGCGGCGCCGGTTCGTCTCCTCAATGGCCTTTTGCATGGAGTCGGTGACGGCGTCGGCGTACAGAATGGCCGTGCCGTGGAGGTTGCGGGCGGCGCGGCCGACGGTTTGGATCAGCGAGTTCGCGCTGCGCAAAAAGCCCTCCTTGTCGGCGTCGAGGATGGCGACGAGGCTGACCTCGGGGATGTCGAGCCCCTCGCGCAACAGGTTGATCCCAATCAGGCAGTCGAACTTGCCCAGTCGCAGGTCCTTGATGATCTCGGTGCGCTCAATGGTTTCAATGTCGGCGTGCATGTAGCGCACCCGGATTTCCTTTTGCCGCAGGTAGTCGGCGAGGTCCTCGGCCATGCGCTTGGTTAGTGTTGTCACCAGCGTGCGCTCGCCGTCGGCGGCCCGCTTCTTGATCTCCTGCTCCACGTCAATGATTTGGTCGCGCGCCGGGCGAATCTCCACCTGCGGGTCGGCAAGCCCCGTCGGCCGGATGATTTGTTCGACGACGACGCCGGCGGTCTTGTCGAGCTCATACGGGCCGGGGGTTGCGCTGACGTAGATGAGCGCGCGCTCTTTGTCGAGGGCAATGCGCTCGAACTCTTCCTTGTTAAGCGGCCGGTTATCCAGCGCACTCGGCAGCCGGAAGCCGTGGCGCACGAGCGTTTCCTTGCGGGAGCGGTCCCCGGCGTACATCCCGAAGACCTGCGGAATGGTGACGTGTGACTCGTCAATGAACAGCAGGATGTCGCGCGGCAGGTAATCCAGCAACGTCGGCGGGGTGGAGCCCGGCTCGCGCCCTTCCATGTGGCGGCTGTAGTTTTCAATCCCCT
>SKZP01000262.1 GCA_007127275.1 Planctomycetota bacterium | reverse complement strand
TGCAAGCGAATGCACTTGAGGTCGTCGCGTTGGATCTTTCGGTTGCCGGGCGAGAACAGCCGGAAGTCATTGTCTGCGACTTGGATGCAATTACGTCCGAAGAGCTCGGCTTTTTGCGAAGTTTGTTGGAGTCACGTCCGAGCATTTGGGTTACGTTGTTGAGTTCCTGTGGCGCCCAGGCCACCGAGGTGCAAGCCTTATTCCCACAAGGGGTAGACGCCATGCAAAAGCTGAGTGATCCGAAAGCGACTGCTGAACAGGTTGCCACGCGCATCACGACCGAGATCACTCCCTTGCCCGGTCAGCTCGCTCCGTGGGAGGCGGGATGCGAAGCCATGAGGGAGGTGGAGCACTTGGTCGAGCGCCTGTGCCGGCTGCGCTGCCATGTGCTGATTACCGGCGAGACCGGGACGGGCAAGGCGCGTGTGGCGCGCAAGCTCCACGAGAAGGGGCTTCAAGCGGAGCGTCCGTTCGTGACCATCAACTGCGCCGCGCTGGAGCGCGAACCGTTCGAGCGGGTGTGGCGTCAAGCCTTCCTCGCCGGTGCGGGCGAGTCGGCCAAACACCCGGCGACTTCCGAGGCGGGGACGGTGATGCTCGACCACGTCGACGAGTTGCCGTCGGAGACGCAGGCGTTGTTGCTGCGGTTGCTCGACGAACTCGAGGAGGTCCGCAAGTCGAACCCAGGGGCCGCGGCGGGTGAGGGTGCGCCTCATACGCAGAGCGACGAGGAGGCGCAGCTACCGCGGCTGATCTGCACGGCAAGCGAGGCGCTCGACTCGCTCGTCGCCCAGAACCGTTTTCGCGGCGACCTGTTGTACCGCTTGCGGGTGACGACGGTGCACCTTGCGCCCTTGCGGCTGCGGCGCGGTGACATTGTCGGGCTCGCCCAGCACTTCGTTGCCGAGCTTGCGCCGCGGCTCAATCCACGGGTTTCGGCCATTGCCCCGGCCACGCTGCATGCGTTGACGGACCACGACTGGCCCGGCAACGTCCGCGAATTGCGCAACGTAATTGAGCATGCGTTGATTGGCTGCGAAGAGACGGAACTTCAGGTTTACCATCTGCCCGCGGAAATTCGTCCAAGCCTGCAGGCCCGTGCCGACTTGTCTCGCGGGGCTACCCCGTTTCCGCGCGAGCAAGCCCCCGACGAGCGTGCGGGCCGTGGCGACGTTGTCCCTCCGGGGCGCGGACTTGCCAGTGCCGGCTCGGGGCGGAGTCTCGCAGCAGAGCAAGAGGGGCCGTTGCCGGCGGACTTGAAGAGGGCGGTGCGCGACTTCGAGAGGATGCTGATTGTGCGCGCCATCCGCGAGTGCGGCGGCAACCGCGACGACGCTGCTCGCCGACTCAACATCAGCAAGGCGACGCTGTACCGCAAACTTGACGGATACCGTCCCGAGGTGTAACGTGCGCCCCAAGCGCCGAGCGTGGCGCCGGTTCCTCGTGCCCAAAGGTCCGGCCCGCGTGATGAGTAGCGCCGCGTGATGACGTCGGCGCCAATGCCCCGCGACCCTTCGTACCGCATGAGCACCGTGCCCCATCCGAGTGACGAGCCGACTCGCTTGCGCGCGCTCGTCCAGCAAGCGGCCCAGTTCGGACATTTCACCCTCGCCTCCGGCAAGACCTCCGACTTCTACTTCGACGGCCGCCTCGTCACCCTGCATCCCGAAGGGATGTGGCTTGTCGCCCGGGCCATTCACCGGCTTGTGCCGGATGAGTGGGGGATCACCGCCGTTGGCGGGCCCACGCTGGGGGCAGATCCCATCGCCGCGGCCTCGGCGCTGGTCGGCTACCGTGAGTTCGACCGCCACTGGAGCGCTTTTTTGGTGCGCAAAGAAGCGAAGCAACACGGCGCCGCCAAACAAGTCGAGGGGCCGCCGTTGAGCGACGACTCTCGCGTGATTGTCGTCGAGGACACCGTGACCAGCGGCGGAAGCGTGCTGCGCGCGCTAAAGCCCATTGAAGCCACGGGCGCCACCGTGGTGCACGTCGTCGCGCTGCTGGACCGCGAAGAAGGCGCCGTCGACGCATTCGCCGAGGCCGGCTACCCCTTCACGGCACTGCTGCGACGCAGCGAGTTGGGCTAGCGCAGCCGGAGTGACTGACGTGTACGTGTTTGGTCGCGAGGAAGCGCCGAGCGTGCACGTTTATTCACCGTTTCGCGTTCCTACGACGGTTGAACGGAAGCGTCTCGCGGCCAAACCAGGGTTCCGGCCGTGCTACCAAGTCGGCGAGGACAACCTTGTAGCCCCGAGTGGACAGCCGAGGGAAGTCCAGCGGGCGAGCCCTTGGATCTCCGGGTGGACGCACATGCCCACGTTCGCACATCAAAGGGGGAATGGTTTGACGTGGCCCGCGCGTCCGCATAAACCCGGGGTGGCCGCAGTCGCCGCAGGCGTTGTTCGGCCGACGCTTCGGTCTACCGAGGAGCGAATCCAGCGTGGTAGCCTTTCCGCGCTCGCTACGGTTCGAACTCGAAACAACCAACGACGAATTCGGAGGAACCCTACATGCCTGCCATTCCGTCGACGCAAGTTCTCGCCATTGGCGCCAAGGCCCCTTCCTTCGCGCTGCCCGACACTGACGGCAATACGGTGACGTTGAACGACTTTGCCGGCAAGCCGGTGGTCGTTGCCTTCATCAGCAATCACTGCCCGTTCGTGAAACACATCGCCGACGCGCTCGGCTCCTTTTCGCAAGAGTACAAAGGCCGCGTCGGCATGCTCGGGATCATGCCCAACGACGTGGCGCGCTACCCGGACGACGCCCCGGCGGAGATGGCGAAGGAGAAGGAACGCCGCGGCTACGCCTTTCCGTATCTCTACGACGAGTCGCAGGCGGTCGCCAAGGCCTACCACGCCGCCTGCACCCCGGACTTCTTCGTGCTCGACGCGGAACATAAAATTGTCTACCGTGGCCAATTCGACGACGCGCGGCCGAATACGGACACGCCGGTAACCGGGGCAGATCTGCGCAAGGTCGTGGATGCGCTGCTCGCCGGCGAGCCTGTTCCGGCGGAGCAGAAGCCGAGCCTCGGGTGCAGCATCAAGTGGAAGCCCGGCAACGAACCCGCGTAACGAAGCAAGCAAGCCTTGTTCGCCCACAGAAAAAGCGGTGCTGTGCGCACGCCCAGCAAAAGCGGCCCGTGCCGGCAAACAGTGCTGGTTGCGGGCCGCTCTCGCGTCGCAACAAATCATCCGTACCCCGAAGTGGCAAACAAGCCCACGGCTGCGGCCCGGGGGTTGCCGCCATGCATTTTTGATGCTGCTGTAAAGTGCAGCGCAAGCGTGACCGTAGTCACGTCGAGCAATGGAGCCGACAACAACGAAACCGGGTCGAGAACTTAGTCCTCGGGCGAGATTTCGCGCTCGTGGGCTGCCGAGACTCCTTGTACTCTCAGTCTCCGTTTTTCCTGCAGCGCATCCTGAAGATGCGCACGCCAGGGCGTGCGTCGCTCGTCTAG
>SKZP01000381.1 GCA_007127275.1 Planctomycetota bacterium | reverse complement strand
TTGCCGATTTGCTCTACCGGCGAAGCAGGCAGGTGCTCAGCCATATGAGCGAACCGGACACGCATTGGGAGGAACTCGAGCGGTTACACAATAGCGTCAAGCCGGCCCCGGAAGCGTTCGGAACGTATGGCCAGTTCGCGCAACAAGGACTGTTCTCCGACTCGGTCGTGGAGGTGGCCTTCGGGTTCGGCGCGATCTCCTTTTTCCGGACCCGCTTCGAATTCCGCGACCCCACGCTCGACGAGATGGCGAGCGATTATCAGCGCTCAACCCTCGAGCGGGCGATCGGGAAGTTGCGAGCGGCAAAGGAAGCCGACTTCGATACCGAGAGCGAACGCGTCTCCTGGCGCGTCGGGGCGGAGGTCTTGCGCGCCTACCTCGCGGGCTTCGATGGATTCTCCGAGGAGCGTCGAATCGTCGACGAGCTGGTCGCGCAAGCGGGCGAAGCCGGGATCGAGGTGGTCACTGAGTTGACACGCTACTACATGCGGGTGCGGGGCGATCACAACCTTGACCAGCCCCCGTCCCGGAAACTCTGGTACATTGCCCATCGCATCGGCGTGCTTTCGAAACCACTGGCAGGAGGTGACGCCGAATCGGAGGCCGGCAAGCGGCTCATCGCCTCCATCGAGATCTGCTTCAATACGTTTTTCGCCTATGGCCGCAACGTTGCCAGCCAACAACATGCGGAAATCCTGATCTCCTGGGCCGAGATGATGCTCGACGAGCTCATGGTCGACTGGGCGCCGAACGTCGACCGGCGGCGCGAGCAAGTGCGGAGGAATTTGGAGACGCTCAAAGAGGCCCTCGACCGGCTCGAGCCAGCGATGAATCCGCTTGAGCGCGAGTGAGTCCGTGCGGTTGTGCCTGCCTTGGTGTGCTACCGCTGCGGGGCGACGAGGTGCCCGCGCAGCGCCCCGGCAAGGTAGACACTTCCCGTGATCAACAACGGTGCCTCGGTCGCGGCGGCCCGCGCGAGGGCGTGGGCAAGCGCCGCCTCGCACTCGGCGACGAGTTCGACCTCCGAGGCCCCGGCGCAAGAGCGCATCCACGCCGTCGCAACCTCCGTGGGCCCCGCGGCACGCGCCGAGCCGGGCACGGTTGTCGCAACGGCGTGCGCGGCCACCCGCGCAAGCGGCGCAAGCACCTCGGGCGTAAGCTTGTCGCGGTTGAGCCCTAGCAGCACCACCGGGCGGAGGTCGCGCTCGCGCACCGCACCGGCCACCGCGGCAAGCGACTGCGCATTGTGCGCGCAATCGAGAATCACCGGCACGGACGCACCGCTTGGGCTTGTGCCCCGCATCGACTCGAAGCGCCCGGGCAACGTGCATGTTCCCGCCGCGCGTGCCGCCGCACGCAAGTCGAGCGTGGCCACCGACGGGGGCGTCGCCTCGCCGGCCAGCGCACGCAACGCTTCCAGCGCACACGCAAGGTTCGCATCCGTCTGCCGCGGCCGCTCGGGCAATGGCGCCTCGAGTTCAAGGGCGGCAAGTCCGCGCTCCGGCCAGGCCGCACTGCGCAGTCGAAGGGTACCACTCGTGCCGCGGTCGGCCCCGAACGCGCCGTCGTCGGCCATACGCAGCATGGGTGGCCGCGGCCGCAAAGCCTCGGCCACCTCGCGCACCGCCTGCGCCGCCGCCGGCTCCGGCATCGGCCCGACCACCGCCACACGCCCCGGCTTGAAGATCCCCGCCTTTTCGCGCGCAATCTCCGGCAGCGTCTCGCCGAGCTTGTCCGTGTGGTCGTAGCCAATCGCGGTAACCACAGCGACGTCTGCGTCGACGACGTTCGTCGCGTCGAGCCGCCCACCGAGGCCCACCTCCAAGAGCGCCACGTCAACAGCTTCCTCGGCAAAGGTGACAAGCGCCATCGCCGTCAAGATCTCGAAAAAAGTAATCGGCCAGCGCTTCGGCTGCTCCCGCCAGGCATCGAGCTCCGGCCGCAACCGCTCGAGCAGCGCCGCAAACCGCTCCGGCGCAATGGGCTTGCCGTCGACGCGAATCCGCTCGGTGATGTGGCTTAGGTGCGGCGAGCTATACAGTCCCGTGCGAATTCCTTGCGCGCGCAGCGCCGCCTCGAGCATCAGGCAGGTCGAGCCCTTGCCCTTTGTGCCGGCCACGTGGATCACACGCGGCAAGCGTTTGTGCGGCCCGCCGAGGCGTTCGTCAAGGAAGTCAGCGACGTTCGGCAACTGCTCGTCGAGGCGGCGGTACGACCAGTCGAGCCGCTGCTCATAATTCGTCTGCGAGGCAAGGTAGCGCATAGCCTCGTCAAAGTCGCGTAGTGGCGCATTCGCCGTCGCCTCGTCGTTCACAGGCGGGACTCCGTTATCAAGCGGCGAGCGGGGGACGAGAGTCCCCCGAGTCTACGCGGCCACGTGAACACTTTGACTCGGGGGACTTTCGTCCCCCGCTCGCCTAAGATCGCATATCCAGGCGCTGCGCGTCAGTGCATTTAAAGCTCGCCTTTCCGCGGGGCCTATTCGTCGTCGTCGCCGCCGGTTCCCCGTCGGGGGGCGCGGACGAGCTTTGCGTAGACCACGGGGATCAGTACGAGCACGATCAGCGAGGAGCTTAGCAAACCGCCGATCACGGCGCGCGCCATCGGTGCTTGCGCTTCACCGCCTTCGCCGAGGCCGATCGCCAGCGGCATCAGCCCGAAGACGGTGGTCAGCGTGGTCATCAGGATCGGCCGCAGGCGCCGCCGGCCCGCTTCGCGCACCGCTTCTACGACGCTGCGCTCGCGCTGATCGAGTTCGTGCTTCGAGTTGCTCAGCAACTGCTTGCTCTGGTTGACGAGCAGAATCGCGTTGTTGACCACGATTCCCGCAAGCAGCATGCAGCCGATCAAGGATTGCACGTTGAGCGTCGTATCGGTGAGGAAGAGCATCACGAGTACGCCGATGATCGCGAAGGGCACGCAAGTCATCACGATCAGCGGGTGCTTGAGTGACTCGAACTGGCAGGCAAGCACCATAAAGACGAGCAGCACCGCGAGCAGAATCGCGATCATCAATTCGCGAAAGGCCTCCTGCTGCTCCTCGTAGTCGCCGGTAACGAGGACCGAGAAACCTTGTGGCGTGGGAATCTCGTGGAGGCGCGCTTGCAGATCGGCGGCGACCGAGCCGAGGTCGCGGCCTTCGACGTTTGCGTCGATGGCGATGAAGCGTTGCTGGTCGATCCGCTCGATCGTCGTCGGTCCCTCGGCGGCAGCGATTTCGACGACGTTGCGCAGCGTTACCGAGTTGCCCTGGCGGTTGCGCACCGTAAGGTCGAGGATTTCGTCGATCGTGAGATGTTCCGCATCGTCGACGCGCAGGCGAATCGGCACTTGGGTGCCGGCATCGCGGAAGTAGCCGACGCGGGAGCCGCCGATCACGGTTTCGAGCAGCCGGGCGATGTCGTCGACACGGACGTTGAGCGACTGGGCGCGTTCGCGGTCGATCAGCACCAGCTCCTCGGGCTGGCCGTCTTCGTGGCTCAATACGACGTCGGTGATGCCGGACACTTCCAGGGCAGCCTGCTCGATCCGCTCGGCAAGCGTCTGCGCCCGTACGAGGTCGTGGCCGCGGATCTCGATGGAGAGGGACTCGTCGGCGCCGCGGCTGCCCATGCGCATCAGCCACAGGCCACCGCCGGCGCGCACGCGAATCTGCGCCCCGGCAATGTCGGCGACGCGGCGGCGAATATCGGCGGCCACCTCGTTGCTCGTCCGTGTGCGCTCGGCCTCGGGCACCAGCGAGATACGCAGATTGCCGCGGTTGTTGCTGCGGATGCGCCAGCCGCCGCCGCCGGCGCTTAGAATGACGTTGTCCACCTCGGGGATGTCGTTGAGCACGATGGTTTCAATCTGGCTCAACACTTCGTCGACCGAGTCGAGCTTCGCGCCGACTTCCAACTCGACGTTGACGCGGACCTCGCCTTCGTCCGCCTCGGGCATGAACTCGCTGCCGATCAACGGGACGAGCAAGAAGCTCGCACCGAGCAAGACGAGTGCGATCAGCACGGTCAGCCACGGCCGGCGCAAGGCGGCGTCGAGCACCGCAAGGTAGGTCGCCTCGATCGCGTTTGTGCGCTTCGGCGGCGCCACCGTCTTCGGCAGTTGCCAGTTCGCCGCGGCGGTACCCGGCTTCGGCCCCTTTTGCGGAATGCGCGCGGCAAGCATCGGCACGAGTGTGAGCGCGGCAAGCAGCGAGCAGACCAGCGTGAACGCAACCACCGTCGCCATGGTGACGAACAGCTCGCCGGCCATGCCTTGCACGAACACCATCGGCAAGAAGACCGCAAGCGTGGTCAGCGTGCTTGCGGTAATTGCGCTGGCCACTTCGTTGGCGCCGTTGATCGCGGCGGCCTTCGGACTCTCGCCGTGCTCGCGCCGTCGGAAGATGTTTTCGAGCACGACAATCGAGTTGTCGAGCAGCATCCCCACCCCGAGCGCGAGCCCGCCGAGCGTCATGATGTTCAGCGTCAGCCCGCCGAAGTAAAGCAGCGCGAACGAGGCAATAATCGCCACGGGAATGGAGACGGCAATCACCAGCGTCGTGCGGATGTTGCGCAGAAACAGCACGAGCACGATCAGCGCGAGCAGGCCGCCGAAGAAGACGGTGCGGGCGATGTTGTCGATCGAGCGCTGGATGTAGTCGGAGGTGTCGATGATCGTCGCGATCTGCAACTGCGGGATCTCTTCGTTCATCCGCTCAGCGGCGGCGATCGCGGCGGTGGCGACCTCGACGGTGTTCGTGTCCGACTGCTTGCGCACGCCGAGGCGAATGCCGGGCTCACCATTGATGCGCACGCGTTGCCGTTCCCGCTCCCAGCGGTCGCGCACCTCGGCAATGTCGCCGAGATAGACCGTCTCCGCGCCACTGCCGGCAATGGTGGTGCGGCGCAACTCGTCGAGGTCGCGGAAGTCCCCCGGGGTGCGCACACGAATCTCGAGGCGGTCGCGCTCGATCAATCCCGCGGGGCGCACGACGTTTTGCGCGCGCAGCACCGCCTGCACCTCGTCGATCGAGAGGCCCAAGGCGCGAATCTTGTCCGCGTCGAGCTCGACGTGAATTTCGCGCGACAGCCCCCCCCAGATCTCCGCCGCGGCAACCCCGGGGACCTGCTCGAGACGCACCTGTACCTGATCCTCGACCAGCCGGCGCAACTCGATCGGATCGAGGTTCGCCGAGACGCCGAAGATAACGATGGGAAACGCGGCGGCGTCGAACTTGCGCAACTGCGGCCGGCGCACCTCCTCCGGCAAGGTTACGCGGTCGAGCCGGTCACGAATGTCGTTGGCGGCGGCGTCGAGGTCGGTCCCCCAACCGAAGGTGATGCGCACCTGGCTTTGGCCCTCGCCGGAAACGGAGGAGAACTCTTCGACGCCGGGCACCGCGGCAACAGCCGCCTCGATCGGCCGGGTGATCAACTCCTCGACCTCTTCCGGCGAGGCATTGGGATAATTCGTCGCTACGGTGAGCCGCGGAAAATCCATGCTCGGCATCAAATCGATCGGCAGCCGATCGAAGGCGATCGCGCCAAGCAGCAGCACGACGAGCGTGACCATCGAGGTAAAGACCGGCCGGTGAACGGCAAAGCGGGGCAGAGACATGGCCGTGGGTCGTGGGTCGTGGGTCGAGGCGAGCGCAGGGCGTTGGCCCTGCGAGGTGCGCTTGGTCGTCGGTGTTCGCTATTCCTCGGCGATGCGCACGGCGCCGCCGTCTTCGACGAGGTGGCCGCCGAGCGTGATCACCCGGCCTTCGAGCGGTGGGTCGAGGATTTGTACGTAGTCGCCGTCGCGGGGCCCGAGCGTGACGGGGACGAAGCGCGCCGTCGGCGACTCTCCGTCGTCGTCGAGCGGCGGCTCAATGAGAAGCACTCCCTGCACGCCGGTGCGGGAGAACAGCGCCGTGGCCGGCACCGTGGTGGCGTTTTCGATCGTATCGTAGACGAGTTCGACACGCACGAACATGCCGGGTTTGAGGCGGTGATCCTCGTTGAGCACCTCGATCTCGACGCGGGCCTCGCGCAAGGCGTCGTCGAATGACGGCGAGATGCGGCGCACCGTGCCGGTGAACTCGTGGCCGCGGTAGGCCTCGGCGGTGATCGTCGCCGTTTGGCCGACTTGCAGGCGGACGTATTCGCGCTCCGGCACGGTGACGACGACGCGCACGCGGTTCAAGTCGACGACGCTGAGCACGGGGGAGTTCGCGGAGACGGTGTCGCCGCGTTCGCGGTGGCGCTCGGCGACGTATTTCACCGTGTCCTCGTCGAGCCAGTCGGCAACGACGCGGGTGTGCTCCGCGCGGATCCGTGCCGCTTCGAGTGCGGCATCGCGCTCTTGCACGGTGGACTCGGCGACGGAGACGTTGGCCTCGGCCTGTTCGTAGGCGCTTTCCGCGGCGTCGAGGTCGGAACGGGTGACGATGCGTGCGTCTTCGTCGTAAAGCTCCCGCATTCGTTCGAGGTCGCGCAGCCGGGCTCGGTAGTCGGCCTGCCGGGCGAGCAAGGTCGCCTGGGCGACACGCAGGTTCGCCTCGGCTTGGTGCAACTGCTGACTCACTTCGCGCTCGTCCAGCTCGAAGAGTGGATCGCCACGGCGGACCTCGTCGCCTAGGTCGAGATGAATGGCGTTGATGCGCCCGGAGATTTGGGGGGCGACGGTGACGTGCGAGCCGGCGCGGACGCTGCCGGAGTAGCGGCCCAAGGCGCGAACCGTGCGCACCTCCACGTCGGCCGCCTCCACGGCGACGGCACCGCCGTCGGGGCGTCGCGACTCATCCGCGCCGATCGTTTCCGCGACGCGCCACGCCACGCCGGCAACCAGGGCCACGCCGAGCAGCCCGAGCACGCTGCCGACGACGACTCGCCCACGACGGGACGCCCCCGGCGGGGCCACAGCGATCGTCGCCGGCGTGGCGGTCGCGGTTTCCCCGCCGTTGCCGGGCGGTGTCGCCTCGTCGCGTTCCTCGGCGGCAGGCAACGAGGCGTCGGTGGTCGTTTCCGGAGCGGTGTGCGTCGGTGCGACAGTTTCGGACGGCATCATCGGCAGTTCAATCCAGAGGTGTGACTCGCAACTCGCTTGGCAACCATTGTGCCAACAACGAAACGACTGGCGAGTTGCAAGTGTTGTATTTCACCAAATTTTTTCGGCTTCGAAATCAACCCGTCCCGCGGGCCGTTTGGTTTTCCGTTCTGGGGCGAGCGCCAGGCGCCAGGTCTGCGAGGCAAACACGAAACCACGCGGGTCGCCGTGCAGGGCTTGTGGCTTGTGCCCTGCGCTCGCCTTTCTTCGTCGAAACCAATGACCCACGCGCGAAGCCCGTGGGCTTGAGTAGGCGACCATGGATGCGGAGCCCGACAAAGTTGAACCGCGATCCGTCCGCACCGCTATACGGTTAACGGCACAAGCGACTGTGCCGCACGGCTGCGCGGTGCATGCACGCAACGCACGGATGAGTCTCTTTCCTTGATGCGCTGATGAATCTACGACCATTGCCTTTCGTACTCGCGGCTTCGCTGGTGGTCGCGCTGACCGGCCACGCGGCGGCTCAAACCATGCATACGGTGACTTCGCTGCTCGACTCGGGGCCGGGGAGCTTGCGCGAGGCGGTTTCGACGGCCGGCGCGGGGGATACGGTCGCGTTCGAGGAGCAACTGGCGGGGTATACCGTGGTGCTTGCCGCGCCGCTGTTGATCGAGGCCGACCTGACGGTGCGCGGCCCCGAGGCGGCGCCGGTGACCCTTTCCGGGGTCGACATGACGGAGCTGTTCGAGGTGCGCGGTGGCGCCGAGGTCACCTTCGAGCGCCTCTCCTTCGCCGACGGCTACGCCACGTCGTCGGACAGCGCTGGCGGCATACACATACACGGCAAGGACACCGAGGTGACCTTCGCGTCCTGCCGCTTTACGCGCAACACCGGCGACGCCACTCGGTTCACCGCCGGGGCGATGCGTGTGGCCGGCGGCGCGGCCGTGACCGTGCGCGACAGCGAGTTCCTGAACAACATGAACACCGTCGCCGACATTCGGGGCTCGGGGGATATTCTCGTGCTTGATGCGAGCCTCTCCGTCACGCGCACCCGCTTTCACGACCACGACCACGGCGCCTTGCCGAGTGCGCCGGCGAGTATCTACTTCGACGACGAGAGCGACGTCGAGTTGATTGCTACGCTGCACCACCCGGATAGTCGCAATGCCGTGTATACCGTCGACGACGACTCAACGCTGTATATGGAGAACTGCACTGTTTACGCGCGTTGGTTCAACGGCGTGATTGCCGGGGCGACGACGGAGATCCATGCCTGCACGTTCATCGGCGCCTCGGACGAGGACTTGCTTCACAATCATGCGGTCACCATCGGCGGAAGCGTCATCGGCATCCACGAGCAGTTGTCCGGTGGCAACGTCACCAGTCTCGGCGGCAACGTGGTCACGGATACGAATATCAGCTGGGGCGGCAGTGACATCGTCGGCTCGACGGTCGACTTCGAGCCGCTGGCGGACAACGGCGGGCCGTTGCCGACGTTTGCGCCCTCGCCGGGCAGTGTGGCGCTCGACGCGGGGTTTTACAGTGGCTCCCCCTCGCACGACGCGCGTGGCTACCTGCGAACCGACGTGCGCGACGCCGGTGCATTCGACGGCCGGGCCGTGGGGTTCGAGCCCGTGCCGAGCGTGTTGCAAGCGGGTGTCGCGCACACCGTGCACGGGGCGAACCTCGACGAGATCATTGAGATTCGCGCCGGCGGCGAAGTCGCCGACGTCGTCAGCCAGAACGAAACGACGCTCACGTTTGCCCCGGCGCGCACGAGCACCCTCGGCAGCGTGAACCTCGAACTCGACGCGGACACGGGCAGCGTCTGGAGCGACTCGTTCGAGGTCGAGCTGACCGAGCCGCCGCCGGTGATCACGAGTGCGAGTCCGGATCCGGCAGAGCCCGAGGAGACGCTGTCACTCGAAGGGGACTGGCTCGACCAGGTGAGCGCGGTCACCGTTGGGGGCGTCGCCGCAACCATTGACACGGCCGGCTTTGACGAGCTCGAGGTCACGCTTGACGCAAGCACGCCGGGTGGCCCGCAAGTGATCGCCGTGACGACGCCGTTCGGCACCGACACTTCCGTTGCGGTCTACGTCGACGCGCCGCAAGGCGGCGGAGGCGGCAACAACGACGACAACGGTGGCTGTGTCGCCGGTGGACGGGGCGCCCCTTTCTCCGACACGCTTGCCACGGCAACGGTGCTCGCCCTCCTGCTGCTCGCGCTGGTACTCGGCCGCCGCCTTTCCCTGCACGGGTGCAGCCGGTTTGTGCTGCCGGAATGACCTTTGGACGGAGTTCCAGCGCCGCCCAGACCCGCGCAAGGCACGCCTCCCGCGTCCCGAAAACGAGTCGCGCGGCCTCCACGGAACCGCCCGCGCAAGGAGATCCGTGTGTTCGAGCCCGCGGGCCGCGCTCCATGAGTCCCACGCATTGTCGGGTTCGACCCACGGGCCGCGGCTCACGGGCAGTTCCGGATTCCGAACGGCTAGCGGTTAGGAAGAGCGGTCGGAACGTCCGACTCTTGGGTAGCCGCGACGCGAAGCGCGCCATCCGTGGGGCGTCGCGCCAACGCCGAGTCGACGACGGGGCTTTTGGAAGAAGGTGGTGGTACCGCGCTCCGCTCCTCGTCGCGGCTCCGTTGTCGTCGGTTGTGCTGCTCAACGTGCCAAATGGCACGCCTGCGCGGCTCGCCGTCCATTGCCTCGCACACTCTTCGCTCGTCACGCTCGACCCGAAGAGCTAGCCAAGTCGCAACACTAGCGCTCTTGACCAATGGTGCCCTTGGCCAGTTCGAGGCGCGACAGCGCAATTCGCAGCGTCACCTCGGCTTGCCGGCGGTTGCGCCGCGCAATGTCCAAGTCCTCGCGGTCGCTATCCAACTCGAACCGGGTGGCGGTACCGACGGCCAACATTTTCGTTCGGGCCTCAACTTGGCGCTCGGCCAGTCGCTCGGCGACCACGGCCGTTTCCAGCGCCTGGCGCGTCGTGCGGATCTCGCGAATGGCCGCGAGTACGTCGGTGATTACCTGCACGAGCGTCAGCTGCTCGTCGAGGTCACTTTGCCGGCGCTGCAACTGCGCCTCTTCGTGGCGGCCGCGCGCCGCGCGGTTGTTCAGCGGCACGTTGAACTCGAGGCCGAGGAACCAGTTGACCGTGTCGGTGCGCCCCCAGGACTCGAATGCGTCGCCGGTGTTCGTGCCGGCGCCGCCGAATGTGAAGCCGGCCACGGCGTTGAGTTCCGGACGCAGTTCGTGCTCTCGTTGTCGCGCCGTCAGTTCCGCCATGTCGACTTGCAACCCCGCCTGGTGCAACTCTTCGCGGCTCGTCAGCGCCTCGGAGAGCGCCTCACGCACGTCGAGGTCGTGTGCGGCTGGCGGGACGCTGGTGTCGTATCCAATCGGTACAATGATCTGGCGCTGAGCATCCTGCAGCAACTCAATCAACCGTTGCGGCGCAATCAGTTCGAGCAGCTCGTCGCTGCGGTCGCGCACGAAGCGCTGCCGCTCGATCATTTCCTGCTCCTTCTGCGCGAGGCGAACCTCCGCGGCAATCACCTCGATCTCCGTTGCAAAACCACTCGCCCGTCGCGAGCGCGTAATCGCGAGGTCCTCGCGGGCCAAAGCGAACGAGTTGGCGGTAACCCCCAGATCCTCGTGCGCGAAGACGAGATTCCAGTACGCCTGATCAATGGCGAAGAGCAGCTCGAGCTTCTGCTGCGAAAAGCGCGACTCCTCAAGCTGCAACCCGAGCTCGGCCAATTCGATCGAAAAGAGATTCGGTCCCAGCCCGAGGCCGCGCAACAAGTTTTGCTCGACGCGGATGGAGAGACCGGCGCGGTCGCTCACTCCTTGCCCGCCGGTGGTCAGCTCACGCTCGAACTTGTCGTAGAAGAGGCTCGAACTGACGTGCGTGCCGGTCGGGAAGGAGCGCACAATGGAGAGTGTGTTGTCCCAGCTTTGCGTGTGATTGCGCTCGCCGAAGGAGCGGTCCTTGCCGCGGGTGTAGCGGGTGTCGGCGGAGAGGATCCAGTCGAACTGTGCCTCGGCGACGGTTTTCGAGGCGGCCTGAATGCGCGGGGAAAGCTCCGAGCGCTTGAGGGTCAAGCTGTTTTGCAGGCCGAGCCGCCGGGCGTGGTCCAGAGTCAATTCCCACAGTGCCTCCTGTTCGGTGTTGAGCCCGATCGGCTCCCGTGGATCCAGATCCAGCGCCTGCGACTCCGTTTCCGTGCTGGCCGAGCGCAGTGGCAGTAGCAGCAGCAGGGCGACGGCCACAAACCCAAGGGCGGCGCGCAGCGGGTGCACCAGGTACTGTGATTCCTCGGCCGGGCGAACCGTGTGGTGGAGCGAATGTGTTGTTGTTTTCACGGCATGTCCTTCGGTGGTTGGAACGCTTGCCGAGTAAGCTGCGGCGCGACAGGTTTCATGGCGCAGCGTGTGGATAATGTAGGATCCAAGGTACGTTAACGGTCGCGACGACCAAGGATAAGGGGAATTTGGCGCGCATAAGGCACGCTTTCCTGCGCGGTGACGGCGGATCATAGCAGTGCCCCGCCAAGGAGGCAATTTCATCGGCTGGGGACGAGTGCAGCCGACATTAAGCTGCCCGGGCACTCGGTGTGGGCTCGCCTCTTTAACGTTCGCGCATGCGTGGTATGATCCGCGCGCCGCTTTGTCCTGCCTACGGCTTCGTCCCGCTTCGCCATGTCGGCTGAGTCGACCCAGCAACCCGACGACGGGGGCAGCCCCGCGCCGAGCAAACCGCTTGTTTCGGTGATCTTCGACGACGTGGTTTCCTGGCTCGACCGGCGACTCGGCGGTTTCTTCTCCGCGGCGGGCGTAATGGTGCACTTTGCCTACGCCACGCTGATCGGCGTGGGCCGCGGCTTGCTGTCCACGTGCGGCATCGGCCGCTGCAAGGCCTTCGCCTGGCGCGAGGCGGTCAAGCAGATGGAGCAGGCCGGCACGCAATCCATGGCGATCATCACGCTCGTCGCTTTCCTCGTCGGCGTCACGCTCGTGTTGCAGACCATTTTCGTGCTCGACGCCTGGGGCCAACGCGACCTTGTCTCCGCCGTCGTCGCCGTCGCCTTCGTGCGGGAACTCGGGCCACTGATCGTCGCCATCATCTTTACCGGTCGCGTCGGCGCCGCCTACACCGCCGAGATCGGTACGATGAAAGTACAGGAAGAGGTGCTCGCCCTGCAGACCATGGGGATCAACCCGATCATTTACCTGGTCGCACCGCGCTTTATCGCCTCGACGCTGATGCTGCCGTGCCTGAGCATTGTCTCCATCTTCGTCGGCATCTTCGGCGGCTATCTGATCGGCGTCTACCTCTACGGCATCGACAACACGATCTACATCGAGAATGCGCGCCTCTACCTCGATCACATCGACGTGTACTTCGGCATCCTCAAGAGCGTCTTCTTCGGGGCGCTGATTGTCACCATTGCCTGCTACAAGGGCTTTACGGTAGAGGGGGGCGGCGAAGACGTGGGCCGCGCCACCATGCACTGCGTGGTGCTGACGCTGGTCGCCATCATCTTCTCCGACACCATCTGGACACTGGTCTACAACATATATCGCGGCTTCTAAACGCCTTATCAAATGGGATTCGGAATAAGCCCCCGGGCTGCGGCCC
>SKZP01000306.1 GCA_007127275.1 Planctomycetota bacterium | reverse complement strand
TCGGCGAGGATCACGTTCGCGAAGATCGGCCCGGGGATAAACTTGAAGCTCCGCTCGCCGGCGGTCTTGTCCTCCTGAATCACCTCGGTGCCGGTGATGTCCGAGGGCATCAAGTCGGGCGTAAACTGAATGCGGTTGAACTTCAGCGACAGCGCGTCGGCGAGCGTGCGAATCATCAGCGTTTTCGCAAGGCCAGGCACGCCGACGAGCAGGCAGTGGCTGCGCGCGAAGATGCTGATGAGAATCTGGTCGAGCACCTCGTCCTGCCCGACGATCACTTGCCCCATCTGCTTCCGGATCAAGGTGTAGGCTTCGCGGAGCATGGCGACCGCCTCAAGGTCCGCATCCGGCGAGGAGAGCTGGCGGGTGATCCCACTGGAGCGACTTTCGAGTTGCTCGCCGTTCGGCGAACCGCGTTCGCTGGTGCGGGTGCCCGCCGGGGTGGCGCTGCCGCTTTCGTCCTCGACCTCGACCTCAATTTCGTCGGAGTGCGCCGAGACGGCCGGTGCCCCGGACGACGTCGACGGCGCCTGTGGAGTCGGCGAAGGAGGCGACGCCGACGCCGAAGGCTGCGCCGACGCGCTGGCTGCACCGCCAGCACCGGCCACGGCGTGCGCCGGCTTCTTTCCGTCCTGCGAGCGTGGCGTCAGCACGTCAGCCGTCGCTGGTGGCTGCGCCGCCGTTGCCCCTGCGGCTCGTTCAGCGGCCGCGGCGAGATGCTTTCCTTCGACGAACAGGCTGAACACGCCCGTTGCCGCGATCACCACCCCCGCGGCAAACGCCACCGGCAGCGCCAGCGCGGTGAGGCTTGCCTCGCTCGCCACCGGCGGCGAAACCAACGACAAGCCGCCGACCACCGCGACCACGCCGCCGCCGAAGAGTGCGCTGAACGGGGTCAACCGCTTCGTGCCCGCCGCATAAAACAGCCCGCCGAGCACAATCACGAAGCCGGCGGCAACGATCGCCCCGACCACCGTAAGATACAACGGATCCAGCACCGTCGGCGCCGCCGTTCCCTCCGCGTACAGCTCCGCAATCGGCTGCGTCAGCGCGAACACGCCCGCGGCAAGGAACACGAGCAACGAGACCGTCACGTACCCGCGCAAGCCCGCCGGGATTGCCGCACTGCGCTGCAACGCCGTGCTCGCCTGCGGATCCTTCGCCGCAAGCTCCTTGAGCCGCCGGCGCGAACCGGCGCGCATCATGCCGAGCAGCAGGCAAAGCAAGAGATACACCCCCGCGGCGCTGTACACGGCCACGAGCGCGCCATCCACCCCGCCCGGCCGGCCGCGCACCATGAACGACTGCGGCTCGTCGAGAAACGGCGTCAATTCGACGACGACGCGGCCGTTCTCGCGGGTCACGTACGCCTCATCCGCCTCGAGTTCGACGATGCGACCAAGATCAATGGCCCACTGGGCCGTTGCCGCACGGAGCGGGGCGGTCATCTGCGGCGGCAACGCGTCGAGCATCTCGAGGGAGAAGCCGGTCTCCCCCTCGTCGGCGCCGGGGAGGTCCTGTTCGTCGAGGTCGAACTCGCCGAAGGTCCCGGAGATCTCCACCTCGCGGCCGTCGTCGCTCAACTCGACACTCAGCTCGCGAGCCTGCCGGGGCAGCTCCATCCCTTCGGGGTCGATCGACGCCGGCAACTCGCCGAGAAACAGAATCGCCAACTGCTCGCGCAACGCGTCAAGGTCGTGAAACCGCAAGCGCAGCTGCACGCCCCGCATGCTTCCCTCCTCGTAGGGCTCCACGCGCATCCCCCACGCCTCTGGCGCAACTTCAGAAACTTGGCGGTACACCTCCCGCAACGCGGCGACCTGTTCGAGCACCTCCGACGGGTCCGCACTCGACGGGGCACCGGGTATGTCGAAGTCGGCCTCGGTCTCGAGGGCGAAGATGTAGTCGTGCGTCCCCGTGGTGGGGCTTGTGAACGTCGTCGTCGTTTGCGCATGCAGGCAGCCGGCCTGGACGGCCATGCCGAGCGACGCGACGAGAACGAGGACGAACGCCACGCGAGGAAGACGCAACGGAGAGTCGACGGCAAGAGATGCGGCGGTCATAAGCAATGCGGGGGGTCATTCGTTCGGGCCCGGGCTTGTCGTCACGGCTGCCTTGCTGAGCCGTTCGCCACCTACACGCCAGCGCGCGTCCTCTGCTTCGCCTCGAGCAGTTTCTCAATGATGGTGTCGGACGTAATCCCTTCCGCTTCCGCGGAGAAGTTCGTCAGCACGCGGTGGCGCAGCACCGGCACGGCGACGGAGCGAATGTCCTCGAGGTCGACGTGATAGCGCCCGAGCAGCACCGCCCGGGCCTTTGCGCCAAGGATCAGGTATTGCGAGGCCCGCGGCCCTGCCCCCCAGCCGACCCACTGCTTCACGAAATCCGGCGCGTCCGACTCGTTGATCCGCGTTGCCCGGGCGAGGTCGACGGCGTACTCAATCATCTCGTCGGAAACCGGCACCTTGCGAACAATATCCTGCAGGGCAAGGATCTGCTCCCCGGTCAGCACCTCCTTCACGTCCGGCTTGTACGTCGCCGTGGTCATCTTCATGATCAGCATCTCTTCATCCTCGGTGGGATAATCCACCCGGATGTTGAACATGAAGCGGTCCTGCTGCGCCTCGGGCAGCGGGTAGGTGCCTTCCTGCTCAATGGGGTTCTGCGTGGCGAGCACGAAAAACGGCGGCTTGAGCGTGTGTTTCCGTCCGCCGGCGGTGACCTGAAACTCCTGCATCGCCTCGAGCAGCGCGGCCTGCGTCTTCGGCGGCGTGCGGTTGATCTCGTCGGCGAGGATCACGTTGGCGAAAATCGGCCCGGGAATGAACTTGAAGCTGCGCTCGCCGGTCGTCTTGTCCTCCTGGATCACCTCGGTGCCGGTGATGTCGGAGGGCATCAGGTCGGGCGTGAACTGGATGCGGTTGAACTCCAGCGAGAGCGCCTCGGCGAGCGTGCGAATCATCAGCGTTTTCGCAAGCCCGGGCACCCCGACGAGCAGGCAGTGGCCGCGCGCGAAGATGCTGATGAGGATCTGGTCGATCACCTCCTGCTGGCCGACAATCGCGCGGGACATCTGCTCGCGGATGCTGTCGTAGGCCTGCTTGAGCTTCTGCACCGCCTCGCGGTCGGCGTCGGTCATCGGCTGCTGTTGCGCATCGACGGGTGTTGCGCTCATCGCTCGCTTCCTCGTTGGCTCTCGGTTGTGCTCCGCCCTCAGGCGAAGCGAGGCAATCTCGGGCAGACGGGGGACAGTACCGTGCAGGGTTACGGGCTAGTGTTGCGTTAGGGTCCAATCTTCGGGTTGAGCTACTACGTTCGACGGTGCTGCGTTGTCGTCGTCTCCGCTGCTCGACTTCCTTCGCCTTGCACAGTCTTCGCTCGCTACACGCAACCCGAAGATTGGGCCCTGACACAACATTAGAAATCTCTCATTCTCGCTCGTTTCGGACGGGTGCTCGTACTCCT
>SKZP01000146.1 GCA_007127275.1 Planctomycetota bacterium | reverse complement strand
TTCGCCGAGGCGCTCGAGCATGACCCCAGCCATACCTGGGCCCTCTCGCGCCTTGCGGATATGACTGCGCAACGCGGCGACGAGGCACTGGCCGAGGAAAAGTACCGCGCAGCGCTGGAGATTGCCCCGGACTACTTGTATCCGCGCGAGCAATTGATTGCGTTGCTGCGCACGCAGGGCCGCACCGAGGAGGCGCTCGAGCTGGCCAAGGCCGGCTTCATTCGCGACCCCGGCAACGAGGACGCGCTTGCCAACGTGCGCGCACTGTATGCGGAGTTGCACCGCCACGACGAAGGGGTGACGTTCCTCGAACAGTGGCTCGACCAGGTCGCCGACCGGTACAATCTGCTGTGTCACATGGGCATCCTCGAGCTCAACGACGACCGGCCCCGTGACGCGCTCAACCGCTTCCAGCTTGCCAAGCAGGCGAACCCGCGCACCAGCTTCGCCTGGCGACTCTCCGCGAAGGCGCGCGAGAACCTCGGCGACACGGTACAGGCGGCCGCGGACTACCGCGAAGCGCTGCGGCTCGACCCGCGGGATGGGACCACCCTCGAGATGCTGATTGAGCTTGAGCGTCGCAGTGGCGAGTGGCAGCGCGTGGCGGGACTGCTGGAGCGCCTCGCCGAGTTGGCGCCCGGCTCGGCGGACATGCTCGCCTCCATATATGACGCCGCCGTGGATTGCCGCGCCTTCGACGAAGGCATGGAGATGCTCAAGCAGCGTGCGCCGGGGGTTCGCGACAAGCATATTGTCGAGCAACTGATTGCGCGGCTGCTCGTTGAGGCCCGGCGTGACGAGGAGGCAAGGCAGGCCTTCGAACAAGCCATCCAGCGTTACCCGGACAAGGCGCCGTTGCGGCTGCACTACGGTCGCTTCCTCAACATGCTCGGCGAGCGCACCCTTGCGCGGGAGCACCTCGAACGAGCGCTTCAAGAGGCGCCGGGCTGGTTTCCCGTCGTCGAGGCGTATGTATGGTCGCTGCACAGCCGGCGGGAAAGCGAGCGCGGCCTGGGGGCGTTGGAACGGGCGCTGCGGATTTCGCCGACGAGCGAGGAGCTTGCGCAACTCGCCATTGATTTCGCGGTGCCCTACGGCGCGCTCGAACGGGTCGCCGCCGTCTTCGAGGAGGTAGCGAAGCTTGTGCCGAACCCCGCCTACTTGTGGTTGTGGCTCGGCAACGCCTACCGCGAGGTGGACGACTACACCGCCGCGCTGCACTGGCTCGAACGAGCCCGCACCACGGATCCGCATGATCCGCGTCCTGTCGCCGTCACCGGCGTGGTGCACCGAATGCGCGGTGAGCTGGAGGAGGCGCGCGCGTGGTTGCGCAAGGCACTCGAGCTCGAGCCGCAGTACAGCTACGCCGCCGACCAACTCGCGTTGTTGAGTGCCGAGCCCGTCGAGCCGTGGCGGTACTACGAAAAGATGATTGCGAACAACGCCGACCACAAAGACGCGTGGAACGGGTTGATGCGTTTGGTGAATACGCCGGCGGAGCTAGCCGAGCTTACCGCACTCGTCGAGGAGGTCGCGCCACGTGCCGCGATGCAACGGCGTTTGTGGGCCGAGCTCGGCACGCGGGCGAAGCAGACCTGTGACGCAGCGTGCATGGCCTTTGCGGCGGAAAAGCTGCGAGAGGTTGCGCCAGAGTGGTGGCGAACGCACCTGCTCGACGGGTGCCACGCACGCATGCGCGGCGAGGTCGCCGCCGCCTTCGCGGCGTATGGACGCGCGACCGAGGCCGACCCCATGAGCAAGACCGCCTGGCAGCACTGGGTTCGTCTCGGTTTCGAGCAACCCGAACTCGCACCGCAGCCGCCATTGGAGATGCTTGCGGCGTGGTTGCACAAGCACCCCAACGAAAACCTTCCGTACTACTTCGCCTACAACCACCTCCCGACGCTCACCTTGCGAGGGTTGCTCTCGCAGCTCCCCGAAGAAACGCGCAGCGACCGGTGGCACGAATACATGGGGGATACCTACCGCGACCGCGCGGAGTGGGACACCGCGCTCGAGCACTACCGGATCTCCTACCGGTTGCGCCCACGCGCGCAAGGTCCGTTGCACGGAATGGCAGCCGTCGGGCGCGGCCTTGGCGACGCGGCCATGTCGGCGCGGTGGCTGCTGCACTACATGCTGTTTTCGCCGGTCCTCGAGGCGCATGTCGTTGAAGGTCATACTTGGCTGGCGGAGACCGTTGCCGCCGTTCCCGAGGAGGTACGTGCCGCCGAGCGCGCCTACTGGCACGGGCAGCGCAACGAAGCGGCGGCGCTCGGGCTTACGGACACCGAGGACGAGGATGCCTTTGCCCGTGGGATGCTTGGCCGACGCTGGCCGGGCATTGAACTCGAGCAAGACATCCTTGCCGACGCCTGCCTCGTCTTGCTCGGCTTTCTCGACGAAGTCCGCGGCAACGTCGGCGAGGCGCAGGCGTGGTACACCGCCGCGGTAGGCCTCTCACCCCGCTGGCGCTTTTCGCGCTTGCGACTGGCGAGTGCCTGCATGCGGGCGCCGAATGCGCCGGCCGAGCCCGCCCGGGTGCTGCGCCACATTGACGGGGCGTGGGCGGCGCCGGTGGCGAACGACGACTGCGAACTCGGCGAGTGGCGCCTGCGTTGCTTACTCGCGCTGGGCCGCCACGACGAAGCCTTGCTCGCGCTGCAGCGCCTACACGAGTTGCCGCAATACACACGGGTCTCCCGCGACTCCTGCGTGGCCGCGGCGCGCGCCGTCGCCGCCGCCGTTGAGCCGAACGCCTTCAAACAGGCATTGACGCGCCTGTGCGACCGCATGGCCCGCATCGCCATTCTCTTGGGCGAGAACGTGCACACCGAGGCCCCGCAAGCGGCGAACGCGCTGCTCGAGCAGTGGGCCGCCCTTGCTCGCGAGTACGACTTGCCCGAGGTCGCGCAACGCCTAGAAGCGCGGCAGGGCTACATCTTCCCTCGAATGTCCGTCTCGGCGCAGTAAGGGGCTGCCAGGGAAATGCTTCCGAATCTGAGCTTCTGCGCTCGGCCGTACTACGTTGTCGTCGGCAGCACCGCTCGCGCATTGAATCCCCGTCGCGTTCGGGATTCGTAGTTTTCCAAGCCCACGGGCTGCGGCCCGTGGCTGGATTTCCAGGGCGACCCACGGGCCGCAGCAAACGTGGGCGTCAGCAGCGCGACCACGGGCGAAGCCAGCATGCCGTTAAGTGTTGACGAAAAAGTCGAGTGCCAGCCGCCAGCCCGAATCCCGTTAAGTTTTCGCGGAACAAGGCGAGCGCAAGGCGTTAGCCCTGCGGGGCGAACCCGTGTGGTTCCGTGCTTTGCCTCGCAGGACTAACGCCGGCTAACGCCCTGTGATCGCCACTGTAACGAACGCTTAACGGATTTCGGGCAAAGCCGTGGGCTTGTATGCGTACCCCTCATGTGCCCTCCGTGTCACGCTGGCTTGTCGAGTTGACGAGAAAAAGGTGGGCTCACTT
>SKZP01000244.1 GCA_007127275.1 Planctomycetota bacterium | reverse complement strand
CTCTCGGTGCGCGAGTATGCGACGACGACGCGGGCTTGCTCCTCGGGCTGCAGCAGGCGCTCGTCTCGTTCCAGCATGCCGACGACGCGACCAAGGCTGCGCTGGGCCGTCGAGTAGCGGCCCTCGGCAAGCGCTTCGTGGCCGCGTTCCCATTGCCGTTCCAGCCGCTCGAGCTGCCGTGGGTCGACCGGGTCTTCCCCGTCGGCGACGACGGTGTGCTGGGTTGCGAGCACAAGCAGCAGCGCAAGCAGGCCCGCGGGCCACAGCCACGAGCGCGCGTCCTGAGTGCGAGAATCCGTTTCGGCGGCGGAAAATCGTTGCATGATGGTTGCCTGGGGTTTCGACTGCAACTCGCGGCGATCGGTGCGCCGTTGCGCAGCGTAGTGTACGTGGTTGGCGAAATTTCCGTCAATGTCGCGACGTCGCACGGGATGAGGCGGCGCATGGCCTCAACCGTACGAGGCGAGTGATTGGCTCCGCAGGGAAACGCCTCGGAGGGCTTGCGCCCTTCGCTCGCCTCTTGAGCGACTCGTAGCCCGTCAAGACTGATTCCGTGGGTGAGGCTACTGCGCTCGACCCTGCCTTGTTGTCGTCGGCTGCGTTGCTCAACGTGACGACGGCCACGCTTGCGCGGCTCGCCTTCCTCCCACTCGTTCTGGTTTTCGCTCGTGAGGCCTCATCCGTGGGATCAATCTTGACGGGCTACTAGCGAATCATCGGCAGCGGCTCCTCCGACTCCTCCCGTGCGAAGAGAATCACTACCGCAAGCAGCGTCACGGCGACGAGCGTGATTCCCGGCCAGTCAATTGGTCCCTGGCCGGATGCGGGAACGGTGATGCCGAACAGGGCGGGCCAAAGAATGTGTGGCGTGGTGACGACGGGGTGGGTCTGCCCGCCGACGAAGCCAATGGCGAGCAGTTGCACAAGAAAGAGCCCCGCGTAGCCCAGGATGAAGGTTCCGCGCCCGTGGAGGGGGAGCACGAAGGTGCCGGCCTCTGCCCTCGCTTCGAAGTGCAGCGTGCCGCGGGCGAACACGTAGGTGCCACGCAGAAAGAAGAGTCCCGCCAGAGCGGCGAGAATTGGCACCGCCGGGGTCGCCGTGTCGGAGATGGTTGCGGGAACGAGGCTCGAGCCGAATGCGAGCAAGGCGGCGCTGCCGAGGTAGGTGACGGCAAGCAGCGCGGAGATGCCGGCCACGGCGAGACTCCACGGGTCGAGCTTGTTGCTCTTGCGCGACTGGCGGGCGAGTTGGTCGAGGCGTGTCGGCTGGTGCTGCAACTGGGTGCGCAGCCGCGCCTCTTGCGTCTTACGCGTCTCGGGTCCCCAGAGCATGGTCGTCATTTGACGAGGCATTGCACGCGCCTTCTGGCGAGCCTCCTGCTCGGGCGTTAGGTCGTCGCCGGGTCGCGGGCACTGCGTTAGCACGCGCCGAACCAGTTCGTCGTCGGTGATTCCTTCGCTTGTGGCGTGGAAGTTGCGCACCACGCGGTGGCGCAGAATTGGCGTAGCAATGGCCCGCAAGTCGGAGCCGAGCACGTAGTCGCGCCCGTGCAGTACCGCGCGCGCCTTGCCGCCGACAATTAGCGCCTGTGCTGCCCGGGGACTCGCGCCGTGGGCCACGTAGTCGCGCACCTCTTCGAGTTCCGAGGCCTCGGGTCGCGTGTAGCGGGCAATCTGCGTGGCGTACTCGACAATCTCGTCGGACACTGGCAGCCGCCGCACGAGGTCCAGCCCCTTGACCACGTCGTCGTGGCTCATCACGTTGAACAGCCGCTCTTCGAGCCGCGAGGTAGTCTTTTCGACAATGTCGAGCTCGACCTCTTCCTCCGGGTAGTCCACTTCAATGTTGAACATGAAGCGGTCGAGCGCGGCTGCGGGCAAGGTGTATGTGCCTTCCTGCTCAATGGGGTTTTGCGTCGCCATCACGAAGAACGGCCGCGGCACCTCGTAGCGCTGGCCGCCGACAGTGACGGTATACTCCTCCATTGCCTCGAGCAGCGCGGCAAGCGTTTTCGGCGGCGTGCGGTTGACCTCGTCGGCGAGGATCATGTTGTGGAAAATGGGCCCGCCGAGGAAGCTGAAGCCGCGCTCCTCGCTGCCGTCGTCGGCGCCGATGATGTCGGTGCCGGTGATGTCGGAGGGCATCAGGTCGGGCGTAAACTGGATGCGCGCAAAGTCGAGCGAAAGCGTCTCGGCCAGCGAGCGCACCATCATGGTCTTTGCAAGCCCCGGCACGCCGACCAGCAAGGCATGGCCCCCGGCGAAAAAGGCAATCAGCAACTGCTCGAGCGTCTCCTCCTGGCCGACAATGCGCTTGCGCAACTCGGAGAGCATCCCGTCGTAGCTGTTGCGCAGTCGCTGAATCCAGTCGCGGTCGGCCGAGGACAGCGGCGGCAGTTCCAAGTGCTGGGCAAGTGCAGGCGAGACAGCGGAGGGAGAAGCGACAGCCATAAAGAGATCCACCCGGAAAGTTGAGAACGGCAACGACGACAGGCGGCCCGAGCGAAGCAAGGCGACGTACCCTTATACCTTGAACGGCCGACGATTCGAAGGGCTGGCCACCGCCGCGCCCTTTGCGTTTTTTTGTGCGGGAACGTAGGGGCGTGCCGTGCGGTCTCGGAAGCAGTTGTGGTGAACTCGCCGGGGGGCGTGAGTGCCATTTGGACACAGCGAGCACGGAGAGGAGATGGAGGCGAGTTCGCCACGCAACCTTTGGAGCAGGCAGGAAACACCGTCGAATGTTGAGCGTCACGAGCGAAGACTGTGCGAGGCGACGGACGTTGAGCGAGGCGTGGCCGTAGCCACGTCGAGCCACGACGACAACGACGTACAGTCGAGCGCAGTAGCGCAAATTCGGAAGTGATTTCCTGACAGATCCTTAGCGGATCACCTTGCGGGAGAACGCGACAATGAAGAGGCCGAAGAGCAGCATGCCGAACAAGCCCTGCACAATCAGCCGCGAGTTGTTGGCTTGAAATTACGGTACTCAATGCGCGGGTGATTGATTTTGTGGCCCAACAAGAGTCGGCTGAACCCTGATGCTGAAACCGTGATTGACAGGACCTCGTTGCAAGGTAGGATGCCGGCTCATCCACCTGCCCAGGTGGCGGAATTGGTAGACGCGTATGGTTGAGGGCCATATTCCCGTAATAGGGAGTGCGGGTTCGACTCCCGCCCTGGGCACTACTAGACAACTCGATGAGTTCCGATGATCTCCGCCGAGCCCCGAGAAATCGGGGCTCAAGGCGTTTCGGGGTACCTATAGTCTCCGATGATTTCCGATGGTATCGCGTACCTCCCGGGGGTAAACTCCGGGGCAAAAAACGGAGACAAGAGTCCTTACCCCAGGCGGAGATGCTGACTGATCGTGGAATCAAGGCCCTCAAGCCAACAGGGAAGCCGAAGAAACACTACGACGGTGGGGGCCTCTACCTTGAAGTGACCAAGGCCGGGACTAAGCGGTGGCGGCTGAAGTACCAGTT